>SCUY01000126.1 GCA_004322525.1 Lysobacter sp.
CGAACAACGTGGACCTGCGCGTTGATGGCAGCGTGGTCTATCTCATGGGCACCGTTGCCACGAAGGCCGATCATGCACGCGCCCACCAGATTGCGCATGACGTCCCCGGCGTCACCCGGGTCGACCACAGCGGTCTCAAGGTCAAGTAAGGCCGCACGTATCGCCCCGCCTCCGGCCCAACGGAGGCGGGGCGATACCGCTTCCAGCCCCCTCAGCCATAGGCCGGCAAGGTCGTTGCACCGTCCAGCGGCCCGCCGCGGCCCTGCTGAATACGTATGCAGCGTTTCAAACAGGGCCATGGTGCACGTGCACACGGGGCGATAGTCGCGGCTGCGCGATTGGCGCTGGATACCGGAGTGGTGCATGACGGGCAGCATGCGTGGGATCACAGGCATCGTGCTCGCGTTCGGGCTGGCATTGACGGGTCTCGCGCCTGCCACGGCATCCGCCGCGATCGATGCGAGCGCACTGGGCGGGCGCTACGACGCCACCAAGGCGAACATCACTTTCCGCGCCTACTCCTCACGAGCCACGCGCATGGAGGTGTGGATCTACAAGACCGCCAGCGGCGCGCAGGAGGCGGTGCGCTATGTGATGACGAAGGACACCACCACCAACATCTGGTCGAAGACGGCGTCGGTGTCGACGCTGCAGACCACCTATGGCATCACCGGGCCGGTCTATTACGGCTACCGCGCCTGGGGTCCGAACTGGACCTACAGCAGTGCTTGGACGAAGGGTTCGTCGGCCGGCTTCGTGAGCGACGTGGACGCCGCCGGCAACCGGTTCAACCCGAACAAGCTGCTGCTCGATCCGTATGCGCGCGAGATGAGCCAGGATCCGCAGACACCGGCCTGCCGCGACGGCACGATCTACGCCACCGGCGCCACCCATCGCGCGAAAGACAGCGGTGCCTGCGCGCCCAAAGGCATCGTGCTCGCCGCGGACACCACCAGCATCGGCACCAAGCCCACCCGCGCCTTCAAGGACGACGTGGTCTACGAAGTGCACGCGCGCGGGCTGACGATGAACGACACGTCGCTGGCGTCCTCCATCCGCGGCACGTATGCGGGGGCGGCGAAGAAGGCCGCGTATCTGGCGTCGCTGGGCATCACGGCGGTGGAGCTGTTGCCGGTGCAGGAAACGCAGAACGACACCAACGACGTCGACCCGAACTCGACCACGGGCGACAACTACTGGGGGTACATGACCCTCAACTATTTCGCGCCCGACCGGCGCTATTCGTCGGACAAGACCGCAGGCGGCCCCACGCGCGAGTTCAAGGCGATGGTGAAGGCCTTCCACGATGCGGGCATCAAGGTCTATGTGGACGTCGTCTACAACCACACCGGCGAAGGCGGGCCGTGGGGCGGCACCGACGGGCTCACCGTCTACAACGTGCAGAGCTGGCGCGGGCTGGACAACCCGACGTACTACTCGCTCACCAGCGACTACAAGTACCCGTGGGACAACACGGGCGTGGGCGGCAACTACAACACCCGCAACCCGGTCGCGCAGAACCTCATCATCGATTCGCTCGCCTACTGGCGTGATGCGCTGGGCGTCGACGGCTTCCGCTTCGACCTGGCATCCGTGCTGGGCAACACCTGCCAGCACGGCTGCTACAACTTCGACAAACTCGATGCGGGCAATGCGCTCAATCGCATCGTGCGCGAGTTGCCACCACGCGCAGCCGCTGGCGGCAGCGGCATCGACCTGATCGCCGAGCCGTGGGCCATCGGCGGCAACTCCTATCAGGTCGGCGGGTTTCCGTCGGGCTGGGCTGAATGGAACGGGATATACCGCGACACGATCCGCAAGAAGCAGAACAAGCTCGGCGTCGACATCGTCACCACCGGCACGCTGGCGCAGCGCTTCGCCGGCTCCTGGGACCTCTATGGCGACGACGGCCGCAAGCCATGGCATTCGGTGAACTTCGTCGTCGCGCATGATGGCTTCACGCTCAACGACCTCTACGCCTTCAACACCAAGCAGAACAACCAGCCATGGCCTTACGGGCCGTCGGACGGTGGCGAGGACAACAACAACAGCTGGGACCAGGCAGGCATCGCGGCAGACCAGCGCAAGGCGGCGCGCACCGGCTTCGCGCTGATGATGCTGAGCGCGGGCGTGCCGATGATGACCGGCGGCGACGAAGTGCTGCGCACGCAGTTCGGCAACAACAACACGTACAACCTCGATTCCGCGGCCAACTGGCTGTACTGGACACGCAGCACCATCGAGGCGAACCACGAGACGTTCTCGAAGCGGCTCATCGCCTTCCGCAAGGCGCATCCGTCGCTGCGCCCGGCGGGCCAGTACTCCGGGGTCGACAACAACGGCAACGTGATGGAGCAGTTGCGCTGGTTCATGCCCAACGGGCAGCAGGCCACCAGCGCCTACTTCGGCGATGCGAACAACCACGCGCTCGCATGGCGGATCGACGGCAGCGAGTTCGGAGACTCCGCGAGCGCCGTGTACGTGGCCTACAACGGCTGGTCTGGCAGCGTGAACTTCATCCTGCCGTGGCCGGGTGCCGGCAAGACCTGGTATCGGGTGATGGACACCGCGACGTGGAACGAAGGCCCCAATACCGTGGTGGCACCTGGGGCGGAAACGCTCATCGGTGGCGAGAACACCAGCTATGCAATGCAGGCACGTTCGGTGCTGCTGCTGATCGCCCGATAAGGCGACGGCGATGAGGGTGCCCCCGCAGCGGGCGCCCTGATGCTCAGGTGATCGTCACTCCCACCGGCGCCGCCGCCAATGTCACCCGGTTGCGGCCGGCCTGTTTCGAGGCGTACATCGCCTCGTCGGCGGCGCGCAGCAGGGTGTCCGCGCAATCGCCATGCACACCGAAGATGGCGACGCCGATGGAGACAGTGACGCTGAGGTTGAGCCCCTCATGCCCCGCCTCGAACGGTTGTGAGGCGACCAGAACGCGGATCCGCTCGGCGAAATCCACGGCGCCGTCGGTGGTGTCTTCGGCGATCACCAGCAGAAACTCCTCGCCGCCGAGCCGCACCGCGAGATCGCAGTTGCGGGTCTCCCGGCGCAGCAGGATGCCGAGCCCGGCCAGTACACGGTCGCCTGCGTGATGGCCATGGTCATCATTGATGCGCTTGAAATGGTCGATATCCAGCGCGAGGAAAGCCAGCCCGCCACCACGCCGCACCGCGAGGGGTACTTGCACACGCAGGTATTCGTCGAGGAAGCGGCGGTTGTACAGGCGCGTGAGCTCGTCGGTGATGACCAGCTGTTGCAGTTCGCGGTTCTCCACGCGCGCGCGTTCCTGGTTTCGATGGTTTTCCAGCGCCATCGCCAATAGTTTCACCGAGGCCAGCAACGTGCGTTCCTGCGCGGGGGTGGGGCGGCGACGCCGTGGCGACAATGCGACAAGGAAGCCGAGCGAGCCCGACGGGGTGAGCAGTGGGTGCACCGCCAGCAGGCTGAGCCCCTTGTCGGCCACGCGCTCCTCGATCTGGCGACCCTGCTCCTCGGAGGAGCGACCACGGATGCGGAAGGCGTCCGGCCCCTCGAGCGCCTTGCTCAGTTGCGGGTCCACGGTCGACACGGCCACCTGCTGCAGGCAACCGCGATCGTCGAAGACCTGCACCATCGCCGCATCCGCCACGCCGTAGGCGGTAAGGATCCCGCAGGCATGGCGAGCGAGTTGCGCCTCGCCGAGCCCCGTCGTTGCGAAGGCATTCGACAGGGCGGATAGCGTCTTCATCTCGCGGTCCCGCTCGCGCTGGCGTCGCTGCGCGAGATGGAAGACCAGCAGCACCAGGCCCAGCAGCCCCACTGATCCGCCGACCGCCCACCACACCCAATGCGGCATGCGTGCCACGGGGGGCGCGACGACCTTCATGTCTCCGACGTTGCCGAGGATGAGCTGGAAGCCACTGTCGTACGGAAGCGATGGCTTGTGGATCGACAGCACCCCGGTGGCCGCTATCTCCGCGTCCTGCGGGAACTGCTTCCAGTCGATCCGCGGAGTGAGGGCGGCGGGAATGAACAGGGCGAACTTCGCGCCACCATCACTGTGGATCCGCAGCAGGCCGTATTCGTCGAGCGCCATGTCGTCGATACGGCCCCGCACGCTCACCCTGCGGCCCATGTAGCGCCAGCCGTCCGCGTCCTCGAGGCTGATGGCAGGGGCAGCGGGCAACGCCGCATGGCCGGTGACACGTGCTTCGACATTGCGCAGTTGGACCGCGCCCTTGTACTGCCCGACTTCGCCGGCCACGTCGAGTACGTCGCCGGGTTTTACATGCAGCGACAGGCTCCGGTTGTACAGGCCGATGCCGCCGGTCGCGTCCTGGATCACGACCTGGAAGCCGTCCTCGCGCAGCAGGGGCGATGGCAGGGTGGCGATGCCGCGGATATGGACGCGCTGGCCCTTGCGGTCCGGCACGTTATCGCCGTTGCGATCCACACGCACCGCCGCAATGGTCTCGAGCGCCGGCATGTCCGGGGAGGGCGCGACGATCGGTGCGCGCAGGGCCACAGGCCTGTCCTGCGCCGGGCTGTGCAGGGGCAGGAGGGCGAACAGCAGGCAGTACAGGGGGCGCAGGATCATCGGCTACCGGGCTCCGAAACGCAGGGGGCCGCGGAATGGCCACGGGGCTCGCGGGTAATAACGGCGCAGCAGGAGAGGACTGTAGGTGGGCACCGTCACAGATACCGATGCGGGCAGCGGGCACGCACATCACGCCCGCTGAATCGCCGTTGCGTTACCTATGGCCGATCCCCCGGCCGTGCACCCCCCCATGGAAACGAAGATCCTTGTTGTGGATGACAACGCGCGGGTGCGCGAACTGCTCGCCGACCTGCTCGAGCTCGAAGGCCATACCGTCTACCAGGCCGAGACAGGGCAGGTCGCGCTGGAGTTCCTGCAGGCAGGGCTGCGCCCGGGACTGGTGGTCTGCGACCTGATGATGCCGGACGTGGATGGCTGGCAGGTGCTCGCCTCCGTCGAGCAGATGGAGGACCCGCCGAAGGTGATCATCTTCAGTTCGCTCGGCGACCTCGCCTCGATCGAGCGCCTCACCGGGCGGTACGGCTGCGCCGTGCTCAAGAAGCCTGAGCAGCTGCACGAGGTGGTGGAGGTCGCGCGCGCGCATATCGGCCGCCCGACCTGAGCGAGGCCGGCGTTCCACTGCGCGTCCCCGGCGAAAACACGGAAAGTGCGAAGATGCGCGACCGTCGCGCTCGCGCCGACTCCTCCGGAACCGCATGAAGACCCCCCAGGCGCTGATGGCCCTGATCGATGACGGTGTGATCGACGAAGTATTGCGTCCGCTCAAGAGCGGCAAGGAAGCCTCGGTGTACGTGGTTCGCCATGGCGATGATGTGCGCTGTGCGAAGGTCTACAAGGACATGGCACAGCGCAGCTTCCAGCAGCGCGTGCAGTACCAGGAAGGCCGCAAGGTGCGCGGCAGCCGCGAGGCACGCGCGATCGGCAAGGCCACCAATTACGGCCGCAAGCAGCAGGAAGCGGCGTGGAAGAACACCGAAGTCGATGCGCTGTACCAGCTGCGCGACGCGGGTGTTCGCGTGCCCGAGCCGTACGGCTATTTCCATGGCGTGCTGGTGATGGAACTGGTCACCGATGCCGAGGGCTTTTCCGCACCCCGTCTGGGTGAAGTCGAACTCACGCCCGCGCAGGCTCGCGAGTTCCATGCGGTGCTGGTACGCCAAGTGGTGCTGATGCTGTGTTGTGGGCTGATCCACGGCGATCTGTCCCCCTACAACGTGCTGGTAGGCCCGGATGGCCCGGTGGTGATCGACTTCCCGCAGGTGGTGAGCGCCGCCGGCAACAATGCCGCACGCACCATGCTGCTGCGGGACGTCAACAATCTCACCGCCTACCTCGGGCGCTGGGCACCCGGGCTCTTCGACACGTGGTACGCCGAGGAAATGTGGGCGCTGTTCGAGGCCGGTGAATTGCATCCGGACACCGAGTTGACCGGGGCGTGGACACCGGACGAATCCGCCATCGATCTGGACAGCGTGCGCCATGCGATCAACGACGCCCGCGAGGAAGCCTTGATCCGGCAGCAGGGGCGCGAGGCGGCGGAAGAGGCGGATTGAATTCCGCGACCGCACATGCATACCGCTGCCGGTGCCTCTAAGCTCGACGGGCCGAACCGCCGGCCCATGGAGTGCCCGCATGACCCTGCCCCGCGCCTTTCCGGCGCTGTCTGTCGCGTTTTCTGTCGCGCCCGTCGTCGCCCTGCTCGCCGCATTCCTGCCGACGCCTTCTGACGCCGCGGCACCCGATCTCGCACCGATCGAGCGCGCGGTCGTGCAGCACCATGACGAGTCGGTGCAGCGCCTGAGGGACTGGATCGCTCTCCCGTCGATCGCCGCCGAGGGCCGCAATTCGCGTGAGGGTGTGGAGACCATGGCGCGGCTTGCGCGCGAGGCCGGGTTCCAGACGGTGCGCATCATCGAGACCGACGGCAAGCCGGGCGTGTTCGCAACACTCGATGCCGGTGCGCCGAAGACAGCCGCCGTTTACTTCATGTACGACGTCAAACAGTACGAGCCGGCGGAGTGGGCCTCGCCGCCGCTGGAGGCACGGCTGGTCGATCGCCCCGGCCTGGGGCGCGTGATGATCGGCCGCGGTGCGGTGAACCAGAAGGGGCCCGAGTCGGCTTTCCTCGCCGCGCTGCATGCGTTCCGCGCTGCCGGTCGCCGGCTGCCCGTGAACCTCGTCCTGGTGGCCGAGGGGGAAGAAGAAATCGGCTCGCCGCATATCGCGCAGCTGGTGCGCCAGCCTGAGGTGGCGGCCGCACTGAGAAACACCGTGGGTGTGTTCATGCCCGCGGCAACCCAGGACCCGGAAGGCTCGGTGACGGTAAGCCTGGGCGCGAAGGGCGTGGTCGAACTGGAACTTGTCGCCAGTGGCGCGGCCTGGGGCCATGGCCCCGCCAAGGATGTGCACTCGTCGCTGAAAGCCATGGTCGACAGCCCGGCATGGCGGCTCGTCAAGGCGCTGGACACGCTCGTGTCGGACGATGGAAACACCGTGGTGATCGATGGCTATCCGCCGACGCCGGCGATCAGCCCTGCCGAGAAGGCGATGGTCGCCGCGCTCGTCGCCAGGCGCAGCGAGGCGCGCGCCAAGGCGCAGCTCGGCGTGGGTCGATGGATCGACGACCTGTCGTGGCAGGCGGCCAACGAGCGCCTCGTCTCGCAGCCGACGTTGAATATCGAAGGGCTGGTCGCGGGCTACACCGGGCCAGGTGGCAAGACCGTGCTCCCTGGCCGCGCCGCAGCGAAGATCGACATGCGCCTGCTTCCCGGCATGCACAAGGACGCGGCGGTCGCGGCGCTTCGTGAGCACCTTGCGCGACGCGGCTATGGCGACATCGAGATCAACGTGACCGGCGGCTACGATGCCACCAGCACGTCGCCGGACTCACCGCTCGTGCAGGCGCAACTGGCCACGCTGAAGCGACGCGGTATCGACCCCTTGCTGTGGCCCCGCAATGCGGGTTCGTGGCCCGGCTTCGTATTCACTGACGCGCCTTTGCGGCTCGCAGCCGGCCATTTCGGCCTCGGCCATGGCAGCGGCGCGCATGCACCGGACGAGTATTACCTGATCGAATCCACGAATCCGAAGGTGGCCGGTTACGACGGCGCGGTGATGTCGTTCGTCGAGTATCTCTACGAACTCGCGCGCTAGCGGGCGCTGGGAAGAGCCGCCTGCGGATGGGCGGACATGAGGCCGCGGTGCGGCACCGCTACCGCAGTTCGATACCGCCTGCTTCGCGATTGAGGCGGCGTAGCTGTTCGCCGAGCCTGGCGATGTTCGCTTCGGTCGCCTGGATCGCCAGGCGCCGCGGCGCCGGCAGTGCGGCACGCGCATCGACCTGCAATTGCGCGCGGGCCTGGCGCCAGCGCTCGCCCAGCCGGCGCGCCTGCGATTGAAGCGCGTCGCGTTCGGCCGCCTGCGGCAGGCCATAGCCGCCGGACGGCAACAGGCGCGCCGGCCGGCTCAGGGCATCGGCGGAATGGAGTGCCTCACGGACCGTGTCGAGCGTGCCCGCAGGCATGGCTGACCGGCTGGAGGAGAACAGCAATCGCTTCAGTTCATCCCGTGCCCGCTGCTCCTGTCGTCGCAACGATGCTTCCTCGAGCAGCAGGAGCGCGGCGGAGGATCGGATATCGGCACGTCCGATCCATCGGCCGCGTTCGACCGGCGATGCGTCGAGCCAGTCGACGACGTGCCGGCCGGGGATACCCAGGCCCATGCGCGCGATGTCGAGCATCGCCTGGTAATGCGCATCGAGCGAATCGAAACGGTAGCCGTTGCGCAGTGCATCGGCGTGATCGGCAAGCACCGAGCCATCGGCGATGCCGGCACGCTGGAGTCGTTGCAACAGGCCGGTCGGGGTGATGCTGCGCAGCCCGGCGTCCGCCAGGCGCGGCACCGCATCGTGCAGCAGACGGAAGGTCTCCACCGCGCAGTTGCCGGTGAGGAAGTAGTAGCGGCCGTCGTAACTCCAGTGCACCTGCGCGGCACGCTCGAGCACCGCCTCGATCTCTTCGGGGTTCAAGGCCAGCGGAACCGACCGCAGCGCGCGCAGTTCGACGCGCGTGTATTCATCGATGACCTGATGCAGGGGCAACACGAACAGGCGCGATGGGTAGGCACCGGTGAGCCCGCGCCAGCTGGAGACCTGCACGTCATCAACGAACGCGCGGAAGGACAGAACCTGGTGATGGGCGAGGTCGAGCCGGCAATCCGGCCCCGGCGGACGCCCCGGCGCGCAGATCACCAGCCGCAGCATGCCGTGGCCCCAGCGGCTCATCGGGTGCCGGTCCGGTTCGGCAAGCAGGTAGTCGATCGCATACACGCGCCTGGCATCCAGCTGCAGCAGGGGCGTTGCCTGCGGGTCTGCGCCGGCCTGCACGAAAACCTGGCCGGGGGCGCACGTGGCGGCTGGGGGAGTGGTGCCAGACAGGGCCGCGAAGTGGCGCGCAAGCGCGGGCCGCCTGCAGCCGTAGTCCGCATCGAGCAGGAAGTGTTCCAGGTTCACCGCGAAGAACTCGGACGGCCGCGCCAACTCGTACATATCGGGGCTGCGGTCGGTAAAGGCATTGGACGTGACGCGGCCGGCGCCGGGTAGCGGACGAACCTGCCAGCCGGCGAGATCGAGCAGGCGCGGATCACGCGACGGTGCGCGCGCTGTCGCCCGGTCGTACAGATGCGCGAGTTCGTGGATGAGCGCCGCCATCGCCGGCCGTGGCGTATCCATGCCCTGTGCCGTGGCCAGCAGGTCGCGGCGCAGCAGGAGGCGGTGGCCGAGCGCGCGCCCATGCACGGCCGGCGGGAGATCGTCGCGCCATTCGAGGGTGACGGGATGCATCAGGGTGGCGTTCCACGATGCGGGAAGGCGCGAGTTCACCGTCGCGACGACCGCTTCGGCCGTACGCACTTCGTCCGGGGTGAGCGAGGCAGTCCGCGTGATGAGTTCCACAGCCGATGCGGTGCCAAAGGCACCCACACCCAGCACCATCGTCAATGCCCACAGGCGCCCGCCGCGTCGTCGGCGTTTACCTTCCTGCACGGCCGGACTCGCCGCCGATGCCGCGCGCACGGATCGCGTCGTCGATGGCGCGATTAACGGGCAAGGATGGCGCGCGCGAGTTGCATGTCGCTCATCCCCTGCGCCGCCTCATGGCGTTCGCGGACGAGCCGCAGCGCGGCTTCTAGTTGTGCGCCGCGGATACGGCCGTCGCTCGCGACGAAGCCTGCCGCGTCGTCCCGCGCCTGCAGGATGACCTTGTCGTCGCCGGAGGTGCTGCCCGAGGTGTTCGACGCGCCGCCGGAGGTCGCGCCGCCCGTGGTTCCGGCAAAACTGCTGGCGAACGCAGGGAAGATCGCCGTGGCAATGATGCTGGCGAGAAGCACGCGGAGCAGGCGATATCGGGTCATGTGCGGAGACATCAGGGGTGAGGGGAGTCGAGCGTACCGGAGTGGCGGGCCGCACCCGCTGAATGCGATGCGCCGCAGGCCGCAGTGGGGCAGGCCATGGAATCGGGCTGCTGGCGATTCCCGTAGGCCTTCGCATACTTCGCAAAGGCGTAGAACGCGTGTACACGCGCCGCGACGAAACCCGCCCAACCTTCGCGCCAATGCCCGCGCAGCAGGTAGTAACGCAGGAACGCGACATGCGGATACAACAGCATCCGCCACTGCAGGCCGCGCACGTCGCGCCGTGCGATGTCGGGCTGCTGCAGGCTGCTGTAGCGGTTGGCTTTGTCGATCTTCGCCGCGATATCGGCATCGCCACGATGCATGAGCAGGACGGGCAGGGCGATGACCCGGCCCTCCGCGATGACAGTCTCGTGCACCGCATGGTGGGACAGGCGTGCACGTCGGCGGTCGAACAGGCGGACGTAGCGGTTGTGCCGGCTGCGCGGGTGCTGCCAACGCCAGAACAGCCATTCGCGGCGGCGTAGGGAAAAGCCGGCAACGTCACCTGCCATGTCCTCGAGGGTGGCACGCAGCACGGCGGATGCGCCGGCTTCGAGCCATTCATCGGAGTCGAGCAGCAGTACCCAGTCATTCGATGCGAGGTCGACCGCGCGCTGCTTCTGCGCTGCGTATCCGCGGAACGGTTCGATGAACACGCAGGCGCCGCGTTCCCGGGCGAAATCCACGGTGGCATCCGCTGAGCCGGAGTCGAGCACCAGGATCTCGTCGCAGAAGGCGAGGCTGTCGAGGCAGACGCCCAGCGTAGCCATGCTGTTGTGCGTGGTGACGACGGCGGAAAGGAGGCGCGG
>SCUY01000127.1 GCA_004322525.1 Lysobacter sp.
GGACCTGGGCTTCGCCTTCCAGATCGCCGACGACGTGCTCGACTATTCAGCCGATGCCGGCGTGCTGGGCAAAAACCTTGGCGATGACCTGGCCGAAGGTAAGGCCACCCTGCCGCTGATCCACGCGATCGCGCACAGCCCGCCGGAAACCGCCGCGCGGCTGCGCGCCATCGTCGAGAACGGTGACGTGCAGGCGCTGGACGAGGTGATGCGGGCGATCAACGCAACCGGCGGCCTCGATTACAGCCGCGATCGCGCGCTCGCATTCGCGTCGCGCGCCGAGGCATCGATCGCCGGGCTGGCTGGCAATGCCTACGTCGATGCACTGCGTGGCCTGGTCGCCTACGCCGTCAGCCGCGACCGCTGAGTGCGCCCGGCGTGGCGCACCACTCGCTGAACACATCCCGCAGCGTTTCGTAAGCGCGCGTCGCTCAACGACGCGCCATGGCTGCATTCCGTGGTCGGGAAAAGAGCACGTACCCCACGCAGCCGTGATCCGCCGCAAACGCCTCAGGCGATGCCGAGCCCGGGGATCGAACTGATCATCGCCGGATCAAACCCGGCGCGACGCGCGAAGTCACGCCCGCGCTCGACGTAATCGCGGTAGGCGCCGAAGCTCGGCGCACCGGGCGAGAGCAGCACCAGCGGTGCTTCGGTGCCGGCCAGCGCCGCCAGTGCCCGACCCATCGCCTCGCCGAGGTCGTCGGCGGAAGCGAGATGGAACCGCGCGTCCAGTGCCTCGAGCAGCGCGTGGATACGCGGCCCGTTCGCGCCCATCGTGACAATGGCGTGGGGCGGGTCGTGACGCATTGCTTCTACGAACGGTGTCCATTCGAGCCCACGGTCATGCCCGCCGACGAGCACGGCGACCGAGCGGTCGCGAAAGCACTCCAGTGCGGCGAGCGTGGCGTGCGGCGTGGTGCTGATCGAATCGTTGACCCACGTGATGCCGTCGCGTTCACCCAGAACCTGCAGGCGGTGCGGCAGCGGCCGGAAGTCGAACGCGTGCGGCGCGAGCGCATGCGCATCGAGGCCCATCGCTTCGATCGCGGCCAGCACTGCGGCGAGATTCCCCCGGTTGTGACGGCCCGGCAACGGCAAGCCGCGCGTGTCGAGGACCGCCTCATCGCCGCGATGCAGGGTGTCCTCGCGCATGTGCCAGCCGCGCGCATCGCCGAACCAGCGCACGTCGATCGACGCCGGCAGGTTCAGCCCCGCGAGGATGGGATCAGCGGCATTGAGTACCGCCACGCGCGGCGCGGCATCGGTGACCAGCCGCAACTTGTCCGCGATGTAGCGCTGGTGCGAGCCGTGCCAGTCGAGATGCTCGGGAAAGACGTTGAGCACCACCGCGATGTCAGGCCGGGCGCCGCTATCGGCGACGTCTCCGGTCTGGTAGCTCGAGAGTTCGATCGCCCAGGCGTCTGGCGCGGGTTCGGGCGCCAGCAACTCGAGCAGCGGCAGGCCGATGTTGCCCGCGAGCGCCGTACGCAGGCCCGCCGCGCGCAGCAGGTGCGCCAGCAGCGACGTCGTGGTGCTCTTGCCCTTGGTGCCGGTGACGCAGAGGCTGCGCGATGCCACGCCATCCGATGCTGCGTGCTCGGCGAACCACAGCGCGGTCCCGCCGATGAAGCGCGTGCCGCGCGTTGCGGCATGGCGGGCTGCCTCGCCATACGGGCTGATGCCCGGCGACTTGATCACCACGTCGAATGCGGCGAGCGAGTTCGCATCAGCCTGCGTCGTGGTGCGCGTGCATGCATCGCCGGCGAGAAGAGCATCCGCCGCCTCGGCCTCGCTGCAGAGCACTGTCAGCGGCAATGCCGGCAGCCGCGCACGTATCGCGACATGGGCCGCGCGTCCCTCCCGGCCCCAGCCCCAGAGCGCGACGCGGCGGCCGTCAAGCTGTGAAATTCGCACGCAGGCGGGTCCACAGGCTCGAGGGGAGACGGTGTTCGTCGACGGGAACAAGCAGCGGAGCGATGTCGGGCACCGTATCCAGTTGCGGCAGGATTTCGCGCGCGAAGCGTTCGACGATGGTGTCCTCGCGCCATTCCGGGCGTTGCGCGAGCGCAGCCATTGCCGCCCGTGATTCCTGCCCCTCGCCTACGCACTCGAACGGTTTGTGGTCACGGAACTCGAGCAATGCATCGAAGCCAGCGGTCTGTGACGGCTCGTCAAGCAGATTGCGGCCGAAGATGCCTACAAGGCGCGGCTTCGACATGAAGGGCGCGAGTGCAAGGAAGACGAAATGGCACTTGGGGCAGATGCCGCACCAGCGCTGTGCCGGGCGCTCACCCAGGATGTGGAAGTTGCGGTTGCAGCTGCTGAAGTGCTGGTCGTAGCGGTCGCTCCTGGCGAACTGGCGCGCCACGGCGAGTTCGCTCAGCGGCCGCAGCAGCGAGTAATACCGAAGATCCGGGGCGATCCGGCGTTGCACGTGGCCCGCGAACGCGCTCTCGAACGACCAGCCCTTGGACCACTGGTGATTCACCTCACCCGTGCCGGGAATCATCGAGCCATAGCTCGCCGAGCGTTCGTTCGAGAACACGACCTGGTCATGTCCGTGCAGCAGCGCGGCCAGTACGAGGATCGCGGAGTTCACCGCGGTGACCGGGATATGCCCGTTCAACGCACCGTTGCGGTTGTATTCGAACAATTCAGGCGCGAGTTGTCGCCCGATGTTGAGCATCGGCAGTTCCGTGCGTTCCGCGCAGGCCCTGATGAGGTGCGAGCCGCCGATCCACGTGACCGTCTGCGCGATGCCCGCGCCGCGAAGCGCTTCAATGCTGACGAGCGAATCCTTACCGCCACCGATGGCCACCAGCGCATGCTCGCGCAGGCCCGCGGGCACGGCGGCCGCCGGCTCGTTTCCGTCGGTGGGGAAGCGGATCTTTCCGCGCAGTGCAAGGCCATTGCGATAGGCGAATTCACCCAGCCCGTTCTCGTAGACCTCGGCGAGTAGCAGCGCCGTGCCGGCATCGATCGAATACGCGTCGATGCGGATCTCGGGCGGCACCGCCGCCTTGTAGTAGCTCACGCCGGCGATCAGGTGCAGTAGCCGCAATGCCTGTTCGACAGCCTGTGTGCGCGGGGCATCGAGTACGAACGGCGCGCCCGGGAAAGTGATCGTTTCGACCAGCTCCGGGCCGTCGTCGAACGCGTAGGCCAGCTCCGCGATGCCCGTGCCGGCATCGAAAGCGCAACGCACGAAGCGGAAGCAACGGATCTGTTCACGCGGGAAGCGCCGGTCAGTCATCGATCACGTCCTCGGCCGGAAGGGCCCGCAGGTTGTAGGTATTGGCCATCGCCATGCCGTAGGCGCCGGCGTCGGCCACGAGCAGCACGTCGCCTTCGGTCGTTGCCGCTGGAAGGCGCCGGCCACGGCCCAGCACATCACCGGATTCGCAGATCGGGCCGACCACGTCGAAGCTGGCACGTTCGAAGTCCTGCATCCGCGAAAGATTGTGGATGCCGTGGTAGGCCTCGTACATCGCCGGGCGCACCAGTGCATTCATGCCGGCATCAGCCCCCACGCGCGCGATGCCGTCTTTCTCCACCACCTGCGTGACCGACAGCAGCAGCGCCCCGGCCTCGGCGACGAGGAAGCGGCCGGGCTCGACGGCGAGCCGGAAACGCGGGTACGCGGCCTTGATCGACGCCACGCCGGCGCGCCAGGCGGCGATGTCGAAAGGGCGTGCATCGGGGCTGTACGGCACCGGAAAACCGCCACCGATATCGATCGTATCGATGCTGTCGCAGGTATCTCCAAGCGCGGCGAGCGTGCCGTAGACCTCGCGCCAGTGGGCCGGGTCCTCGATGCCGCTGCCCAGGTGCGCATGCAGGCCGGTGATGCGCAGGCCGGCTACCCGCGCCTGGGTCATGAAGGTGTCGAAACGCGCGATCGGCAGGCCGAACTTCGCCTCGGCGCCGCCGGTGCGCACCTTCTCGTGGTGGCCGTCGCCGTGGCCGAGGTCCAGGCGCAGCCAGGCCGAGCGGCCGCGCACCACGTCGGGCCAGCGCTGCAACATCTCGACGTTATCGACGGTGACGTTCACCCCGGCCGCGAACGCCGCTTCGTATTCAGCACGCGGCGCAAAGCTGGGAGTGAACAACAGGCGCGAGGAGTCGATCGACGGCAACACGCGGCGCACATGGTCGACCTCGGCGAGCGAGACGCATTCGAAGCCCACGCCCTCCCCCTCCAGTGCCTGCAGAAGCGCCGGGTGCGGATTGGCCTTGATCGCATAGAAGCCGCAGTCGACCGGGCCATCGCGCAGCAGCGAACGCACCCGTTCGCGCACGGTGGGCAGGTGGTAGACGTAGCGCGGCGTGCCACGCGACGCGTGCACGAGAAGCGCGTCACGGCGCATCTCCCACCACGGCGTCGCGCGTTCGGGCAGGCCATGCACGACATCGCGCCACGCGGGCCCGAACACGCTCTCGTCCAGCACCGGCATCGCGCCACCACGCACGAGTTCGGCATGCAGCGTCGGCAGCAGGCCTTCGGCATCGGCCTCATCGACGACGAAGGTGAGGTTGAGGTCGTTCGACGACTGCGAAATCAGGTGCACGCGCTCGCGGCCGAAGGTCGCCCAGACATCCGACAGCCTGTGCAGCAGCGAGCGCATGCCGCGCCCCACCAGCGTGATCGCCGCGCAGGGCGCGATCACCTTGACGCGGCAGACCTGCGCGAGATCCTCGCTGAGCGCGGTGAGCACGTTGGTGGTGACGAGGTTTTCGCTCGGGTCGAGCGAGACGGTGACATTGGTTTCCGACGAGCCGATCAGGTCCACCGACAGGCCGTGCTTCTTGAAGCGCTCGAACACGTCGGCGAGAAAGCCGACCTGCTGCCACATTCCCGCCGATTCCATCGACACCAGCACGATGCCGTTGCGGCGGCTGATCGCCTTGACGCCCGGCACGGTGGCGGCGGTCGCGTCGATGCGCGTGCCGGCCAGACCGGGGCGCTCGGTGTCGAGGATCGCCATCGGTACGTTCGCATCGCGGCACGGGCCGATGGAACGCGGGTGCAATACCTTCGCGCCGGTGGTCGCGATCTCCTGCGCTTCGGCGTAGTCAAGCCGCGCGAGCAGGCGTGCGTCCGGCACCTCGCGCGGGTTCGCGCTGAACATGCCCGGCACGTCAGTCCATATCTCGACGCGCGCCGCGCCGAGCAGCGCCCCGAAATACGCGGCGGAGGTGTCCGAGCCGCCGCGCCCGAGGATCGCGGTGCCGCCATCGGCATGGCGGGCGATGAAGCCCTGCGTCAGCACCACGCGGCCCGGCTGTGCGTCGAAACGTGCCGCGAGTTCGTGGTCGGCACGGTGATGGCAGTTGACCGACAGCCGCCCGGCCCAATCGCTCTGGTTCGGCAACGCGACCGCGCTCAACCAGTCACGCGCATCGCACCAGCCGATGTCGAGCCCCTGCGAGGCAAGGTAGGCGACGCCGAGCGTGGACGAGAGCAGCTCGCCCTGCGCGAGCACTTCGGCCTGCCAGCCCAGATCAAGTGTCGCGGCGCGGGAGTCCCTGCCCAGTGCATGCAGGAGCTGCAGGCGTTCGCCCAGCACCGCGTCGGCATCGAGATCGAGCTCGCCGCAGAACGCGCGGTGTCGCGCCTCGAGCGCGGCGAGCCGGGCAACCGTCGCCTCGCCCGCGCCGCTTTCCACGATCGCCTGCAGTTCGTTGGTGACGCCCGAAAGCGCCGACACGACGACCAGGGCGCGCATGCCTCCCTCGGCCGCGCGTTCGCCCGCGATGCGCCCGATGGTGTCCCAGCGGCTCCGCCGTGACACGGAGGTGCCGCCGAACTTCAGTACGACCCAGCGCGTCGCTGCTTCCACGTCTGTCCCCGGAATCGCGCGGCCGGCCGGCTGTGCGCGCCAATGGAACCACGCCTGACGCCGCCTGGGCGAATAACGCGTGATCATGTAAACCGGCGATTTTATTCGATGCGCGGGTGCCGGCGGACGCGTAGATTGCGCCTTCGTCCCGGGGCCCTGACATGAACGAACACCGCTACCTGCAGCTCGATGTCTTCGCCGATCGTCCGGGCACGGGCAATCCGCTCGCGGTGGTGGTCGATGCCGAAGGGCTCGACGATGCGGCGATGCAGGCGTTCGCGCAGTGGACAAACCTGTCCGAGACGATCTTCCTGTTGCCCCCGGGAAACCGCGCCGACTACCGCGTGCGCATCTTCACCCCGCGACAGGAATTGCCTTTTGCAGGGCACCCAAGCGTTGGCGCGGCGTGGGCCGCGATCGATGCGGGCATCGCCGACAGCTCGCGATCCGCGCTCGTGCAGGACTGCGCGGCAGGCCTGTTGCCGGTGTGCGTCGACGAGCGGAGGGCCATCTCCGTGCGCGCGCCCAGAGCCCGGTGCATCGAAGCCAGCATGGCGGACGGCAGCGTGGCCGGCGCACTGGCTGGTGCACGGGCTGGCGATCTGGCCCCAGCGCTGTGGGACAACGGGCCACGCTGGTGGATCGCCGAACTGGCGACCGAAGCAGACGTCCGCGGCATGCGGCCGGACATGGCAGCCATCACTGCCCTGACCCGCGATGCCGCGGTCGGCTTCGCCGTCTTCGCCACGGCGGATGCATCGAGCCCCTTTGACCTCGTCGTGCGCGCCTTCTGCCCGGCGGACGGCATTCCGGAAGACCCGGTGACCGGCAGCGCCAATGCGGTGATCGCCGCGGCGCTCGCCGACGCCGGCCGCCTGCCAGGCCGCGATGGCCGCTATGTCGCGAGCCAGGGACGCGAGGTGGGTCGCGACGGGCGGGTGGTTGTACGGCTCGATGAGCAAGGCGAAGTCTGGATCGGCGGCCACGTGCTGGCGGTCATCCGCGGGAGTGTCGCTTGGTAATCTTGCGCGCCCCGCGTCCGGCCCATCGATGAAACGTCGCTTCGTCCAGCTCGATGTCTTTGCCGACCGGCCCGGCGCGGGCAATCCGCTCGCCGTGGTACTTGACGGCGCCGGCCTCGACGATGCCGCGATGCAGGCGATCGCGCGCTGGACGCGCCTGCCGGAGACGACGTTCGTTTTTCCGGCGAACGACCCGTCGTCGAGCTACCGGATCCGCATCTTCAGCCCGCGCCGGGAAGTACCGTTTGCCGGCCATCCCAGCGTGGGCACCGCGCACGCGGCACTCGATGCCGGCATGGGGCGGCTGCGCAATGGCGAACTGATGCAGGACGGGCTTGCAGGCCGCCTGCCGCTGCGTGTCGACACCGATGCCGATGGCATGCGCACGATCGCCGTACGCACGCCACGCGCGCGGCTGGTGGAACGCGTGGCCGCCTGCGATGCACGGATCGCGCCAGCGGTCGCGGGCATGCGCCTTGGTGCGCTGCCCCCCGCCTTGATGGACGGCGGACGGCGCTGGTGGCTCGCCGGGATCACCGACGAATCGACTCTGCGCGCGCTGGAACCTGCCTGGGATGCGATCGCCCTGCTCGCCACCTCCACCGGGGCGATGGGCCTGTGTGCCTATGCGGCCGCCGATGCGGGCCAGCCCTATGACCTGGTGGTTCGCGCCTTCGTCGGCGCACCGGCATGTTTCGAGGATGCCGCCTCGGGCGCGGCCAACGCCACGCTCGCCGCGTGGCTGGCCTTGAACGATGCCCTGCCGGGCCGCAACGGCCGCTACCTGGTCAGCCAGGGCCGCGAAGTCGGCTTCGATGCGCGCCTGCAGTTGCAGGTGGATGCGGACGGCGAGGTCTGGTCCGGCGGACACGCCCGCACCATTGTGCGGGGCGAGATCGACTGGTAAACCGCGCTGCGGTCAGGCGGGGAGCACCTCGAGCGAGATCGGCACCGCCGAAAGCGCTTTCGAGATCGGACAGTTGGCCTTCGCGTCTTCCGCATGACGTCGGAACTGCTCCGCATCCAGGCCCGGCGCTTCGCCGCGGATGCTCAGCCGGATCTGCGTGATGTGCGGGCCGCCGTCCATCGACAGTTCGACGTTAGCGCGTGACTCCAGGAACGTCGGTGGGTGTCCGGCCTCGGTCAGCTTCGCCGACAGCGCCATCGCGAAGCAGCCGGCGTGCGCCGCCGCGATCAATTCCTCGGGATTTGCGCCCTTCTCGTCACCGAATCGGGTGTTGAAGCCATAACGCGTGTTGGCGAAGACGCCGCTCTGCGGCGTATCGAGGCGTCCGACGCCGGACTTCAGGTCGCCTTCCCAACGGGCGGTGGCATAGCGGGTGATGGCCATCATGTACTCCAGGACAGGGAGCGATGAGGGTACGCACGCGCCTGTCCATCCGCGTGAGCGACCGCGGCGCGCTGTGCTCCCGCCGCAGACGGGCCTTGTGCAGCGCAACGCGACCCCTGAACACGCGCGCGCTAAGGTGGCCCTGCCCCGCCATGACCGCCCGCCGAGCGCTCCGCGCAGGCGTGCCCCACGGACAGCCATGACGGCGGGCCGGTCGAACAAACCGGCCCGGCCGGGCACGATGCCGGGCGACGCCTGCACCAGGGACGGCTGCTCCTCCCCTTCCCACAAGGAGCGCGCGGCATGGCTTACAGCACAGAACAGATACGCAACGTGGCCCTCGCGGGCCACCCGGGCGCCGGCAAGACCACGCTTTTCGAAGCCCTGCTGCATGCCGGCGGCGCAATTCCGGCGGCAGGCACGATCGAACGCGGGTCCACCGTCTCGGATTTCGACCCGATCGAGAAACAACGCAGGCATTCGATCGATGTAGGCATCGCCTCGACCGACCATGCCGGCATCCACGTCAACCTGATCGACACGCCGGGCTATCCCGACTTCCGCGGCCCGGCGTTGTCGGCGCTCGCGGCGGTGGAAACCATCGCCGTGGTCATTTCCTGCGATGGCGGGGTCGAATATGGCGCGCGCCGGATGATGGAGTACGCGAAGTCGCGTGGGCTCTGCCGCGTGGTGGTCGTGAACCGTATCGACCAGGGCACCGACTGCCAGACCGTGCTGGACGAATTACGAGAAACCTTCGGCAACGAATGCCTGCCGCTGAACCTGCCTGCCGATGGCGGCAGGCGCGTGGTCGACTGCTTCGGCACGGATGAGGGTGACAGCGATTTCGGCCCGGTCGCCGAATGGCACCGGAAGATCATCGACCAGGTGGTCGAGATCAACGAGACGGTGATGGAGCATTACCTCGATCTGGGCGAGGGTGGCCTGTCCGGCGAGGAACTGCACGATGCATTCGAGCAGTGCCTGCGCGAAGGCCACCTGGTGCCGGTGCTGTTCTGCTCGGCGCGCAGTGGCGCCGGCGTGCGCGAACTTCTGGATGTCGCCGAACGTCTGTTCCCGCACCCGGGCGAAGCCAACCCTCCCCCATTCGTGAAAGGCCATGGCGACGACGTACAGGCGATCATCGCGACGCCCGATCCGAAGGCCCACGTGATCGCCGATGTTTTCAAGATCATCAACGACCCTTTCGTCGGCAAGCTGGGCGTGTTCCGCGTCTACCAGGGCACGGTGCGGCGCGACACGTCGCTGTTCGTTGACGACGGCCGCAAACCCTTCCGCGTCGGCCATCTGTTCAAGCTGCGTGGAAAGGAGCACGTGGAGGTCGAGCAGGCGATTCCCGGCGACATCGCGGCGGTGGCAAAAGTCGACGACCTGCACTTCGACGCCGTGCTGCACGACAGCCATGACGAGGACCACATCCATCTGGCGCCACTGGCTTTTCCGCGGCCCATGTTCGGGCTGGCGGTCGAGGCAGCCAGCAAGGGGCAGGAGCAGAAGCTCGCGACCGCACTGCACCGGCTCGGCGAGGAGGATCCCTGCTTCCAGGTCGAGCACACGGTCGAGACCAATGAAACAATCGTGCGCGGCCTGTCGGACCTGCACCTGCGTATCAACCTCGACCGCCTGAAGGAGCGCTACGGCGTCGAGGTGAAATCGCGGCCGCCGCGCATCGCCTATCGCGAGACCGTATCGACGGCAGCCGAGGGGCATCACCGCCACAAGAAGCAGACCGGTGGCGCAGGCCAGTTCGGTGAAGTGTTCCTGCGCGTGGAGCCGCTGCCGCGCGGCGCGGGCTTCGAGTTCGTCGACGAGGTCAGGGGCGGCACGATCCCCGGCCAGTTCCTTCCCGCGGTGGAAAAAGGGGTGCGGCAGGCACTCGCGGGCGGCGCCGTTGCCGGGTATCCACTGCAGGACGTACGCGTGATCGTTTACGACGGCAAGCATCACCCGGTCGACAGCAAGGAAGTAGCGTTCGCCACCGCCGGCAAGCGGGCATTCGTCGATGCGGTGCTGAAGGCGCGGCCGCAGGTGCTGGAGCCCATCGTCGATCTCGCCGTCACTGCGCCCGGACCGCACATGGGCGACGTCAGCGGACATCTCGCCGGCAAGCGTGCGCGGATTCTCGGCACGGACAGCCAGCGCGGCGAGGTGGTCATCCGGGCGCAGGTACCGCTGTCGGAATTGGAAGGCTTCGCGGCCGAACTGAAGTCGATCACCGCCGGGCGCGGGCGCTACGCCCTCGACTTCAGCCATTACGAGCCCGTACCGGCCAACGTGCAACAGAAGCTGATCGATGCCTACCAGCCGCGACACGAGGACGATTGAAGCCGGAACGATGACAATGGGCCGCGCGTGCCCATGCTCCGGTCGTGCAAGAGCAGCGCGCTGCTCATAGCGGATCGAGCGCTCGGCCAGGCTTCGGTGATGCAATGAAAAAGGCCGGCATGTGCCGGCCTTTTTCTTCAGCCTGGGTACTTCCAGCAGTGTCGTGGCTTATTCCGGATTGACGTCAACGCGAACGCGGATTCGGTCGCTTGGGCGGTAGTTGGTGCGCGTGGTGTACATGCGCCCACCGTACTCATACGTCACGTCGTACATCGTTGCCGAACCGCGGCCCTGGTAGTTGCCTACCTGCACCGGGTCGCAGGCGACGACCGTACCGACGCGGCCACTGCCATAGCGATTGCGCTGGGTCTGCTCGTAGATCTGCCGTCCGGCCATGCCGCCCACCATCGAGCCGATGGCGGAGGTCGCATAGCGTGCACTGCCGCCACCGACCTGGCTGCCCACCGCCGCGCCGACAAGGCCACCGATCACCGTGGCAACGGTGTTGCCGACCTGCGAAGTCGGCCGGCCATAGCCGTCATAGCGGCCACGATCGGCGTAGGGGTCGTTGTAGCCGCCATTGGCATAGCCGTTGTTGCCATAGGCATTGCCATAACCATTGTTGCCGTAGCCGTCATCGCGATAACCGTTGTTGCCATATCCGCCGGCATAGGTACGGCTCTGCGTGCAGCGTTCGCCGCCGGTCGTGGCTGCATAGCGCCCGTCATAACCGGAGTCATAGACGGGATTGACGCGTACAACGCGGGCGTAATCGTAGAAAGCGCCCTGCGTGGAGCCGTAGGCCGACGATTGCGTGGAGCCGTAGGTGGAGGGATACCTGGAATACTGCTGCGCCGACGCGGTGCCCGCGGTGGCGGTCATGGCTAGAGCGAGAACGGTGGCGGTCAGGGCCTTCATGCTGGCAACTCCGAAACGCCGGGATGGCGCAGTTGCATCGTCGAGCCATGGCTCTTACCGCATCCTGAATTTCTTAAGAAATCCGTGATGCGCTCAGACCGCGTTCACGCTCACAGCGCGGCTACCGGCTGGCGCCTGGCTGGAAGTTCGCTGCTGCCGGGAGACAGGCCCACGATGACCGATAACCGCGCATTCACCCGCAACAGGTAACGTCACGTCGCCAGTCGTGGAGACTTTCAATGCGCCGTGCACTGCCCGCTCTCGTCTTCGCCGCGTCCGCCGCGTTGTTCACCGCCACCGCATGTTCCACCGTCGGTGCGCTGCTGACCGCGAGTTCGATGACATTCACCCGTCAGCAGATCCAGGACCGGCTGGTGCGCCGTTTCCCGCGTGACTACCAGAAGCTCGGCGGGCTCGTGACGCTTACGCTCATGAACCCGCAGCTGTCGATTCCCCCGGGCGAGCGTCGCCTGCAGGTGGCCTTCGATGTGGGTATCGGTGCGCTCGGCAAGCCCAGCCATACCCCCGGTGGCTCGTTCTCGCTGACCAGCGCACTGCGTTACGATCCCGCAACGCGCGGGCTGCATCTGTTCGAGCCGCGCATCGAGGCCGTGCAGGTATCCGCACTGGGCGGACGCATGAACGATACCGTGCGCGGCGCACTCAACGAATGGCTGTCGGACTGGGCGCGCAAGGAACCGGTCTACCAGTTTGATGATTCTCTGATCGGCCGCATGGGCGCGCGCCGTGTCGAAGGAACCCGGATCGAGAATGGGCAGGTGGTCGTACAACTGGGTAACTGACCGCGCACAGGCAGTGGCGATCGCGATGCTGCTGTGCCTGGACGTCGCCGGGTGCGGGCGTGGGGGCGACCCCTCCAGTGCCGCGACGCTCGACGGGGATAGTGCCGTTACCGGCAACCTGCCCGCGCCGGAAGGCGTGCCGGGCACCAGCGTTACCGGCATGCCGGTGGGCGGCCCGCCTGTGATCGCGGCTCCTCCTGTCCAGACACCCGTTGCCCCGGAAGCATCCGGGGCGACGACCGCGACCCTTCCAGGCAACGATGCGGTCGTACCGCTGCCTGCGCCTGTCGACATCACGGAGGCGAACGCGGCAGCCCCCGGCCCCGACCCTGCAGGCGCAGCCGCCGCCATGCGCGACTACATGGCCGCGCTCGCATCAGGCGCCTTCGCCCGCGCACAACAGGCCTGGGGCACGGCGCCCGGTGACGCGGACGTGCTGCAGCTGGCGCGCGGCCGCACATTCGAGGTCAGTATCGGTGCGGCAAGCGCTGCAACGGACACCCAGGGGATCGACATCCCGGTCGACATGCGCGGCACCACCGACGACGGCGCCGAACGGCGCATGACCGCGGTCTACAGGCTGCAGCCCGACGCCGGGCAGTGGCGGATCGTCGCGGTATCGATACGGGAAGCCGCCCCTTGACCGTACAGGTCGCGCGAGGCGGCAACCGTTGCGCACAGAGGGTTTTCACAGCCCGCCCGACGTGATTCAGCCGCTCGGAAATACGCAGCGCAAGCCTACCGGCGGCCGCCGACTGCCCGCGTCAACCCGGCACGCCGCGGCGCATCGGCAGACTCATCGACGGGCAGTGGTGCCGGTGCGGCTGGTCTTCTTTCCCGTCGCTTTCGTTTTCTTTCCCGTCGCTTTCCTGGTGACGTCCTTGCCTGCCTTCGTCACCGCCTTCGTGGCCGCCTTCCTGGCTCCAGTCTTCCGGATCGTTTTCCTGCTTCCCGCCTTCTTGACCACTTTCCCGCCGGCCTTCGTCGTCGCGCGCTTGGGCTTGAGCATCGTGCCGGTGCAGTTGCGCGCACCGCAGAGGCAAGCCCAGATCTTCTTCAGCCGGGGCGTATGAGGTTCGCCCAGGGTGATCCCGTAATCGTAGGTGAGTTCGGCGCCTGCCTTCATCGCTCTCTTGGCCTCGATGAATACGCGGTCCCTGCGGCGGTCGTCCCCCTCGTGTTCGATCAGCACGGCCTCGCAGTTGGGCGAGCAGCTGTGGTTGATCCAGCGCGCCACGCCGCCGTCGATATTGCCGTCGATGACGTATTCGTCGTTCAGGGTGAACAGGAACGTATGCCCGGATTCGGCCGAGCCTTCATCGCCCGAGTCAACGTCATCGTGCGTCCGGCGCCGGCCCTTGTATTCGATGATGCGTTCGCCTTTCTCGATCGGCTGTGTGGCGAAGACGCCCGTTCCGTGGATCGGGGAGCGACGGGCGACAATCTTGCTGGGCATGCGGACATCCGGCCGAAAGGAAGCGGCATTCTGCCGTCTGGCCCGCTCTACGGCCATCATGGCGATGCCGCAGGCGCGGATGGCGCCAGTTCCGTTTAAATCGTACAATTCCAGTCCTGATTGAATGCAGGACACCGCGATGCTCCGCGTCACCAAGCTCACCGATTACGCGACCGTCGTGCTCACCGTGATGGCAGCCGTGCCCGGCGTACTCAGCGCGACCGATATCGCCGAACGCGCCGGGCTGGAGCCGACCACCGTGAGCAAGGTGTTGAAGCCGCTGTCGCAGGCCGGGCTCGTTGACAGCTTCCGCGGCGCGCACGGCGGCTACCGGCTCGCCCGCGACGCGGCGTCGGTGCGGCTCATCGACATCATCGAAGCCATGGAAGGGCCGCTCGCGGTGACCGAATGCAGCGTGCACGGCAGCCAGTGCGGCATCGAGAAATCCTGCGGCATGCGCACGAACTGGCGCCGCATCAACGATGTGATCGTGCAGGCCCTGCAGGGCGTGACGCTGCAGGAGATGCTCGAACCCGCTGCGGAAACCCCGGTTTCCTCCCGCCGCATCGACCTGCGTCTGGCCAGGGCCTGACATGACCGACACGATCGCCAATGCCCAGATCCACCAGCAACTGGGCCGCCGCTACGAGGCCGGCTTCGTCACGGACATTGAATCCGACACGTTCGCCGCCGGGCTGAGCGAGGACGTCATCCGCGCGCTTTCGGCAAAGAAGGACGAGCCCCAGTGGATGACGGACTGGCGGCTCGCCGCCTATCGCCACTGGCTCACCATGCGCGAACCGCACTGGGCAAAGCTCGATATCGCACCGATCGACTTCCAGGCGCTGAGCTACTACAGCGCACCGAAGGGCCCGAAGTACGCCTCGCTGGATGACGTGCCGAAGGAGCTGCTCGACACCTACGACAAGCTCGGCGTGCCCTTGCACGAGCGTGCTCGGCTTGCCGGCGTCGCTGTCGATGCCGTGTTCGACTCGGTCTCCGTTGGCACCACGTTCCGCAAGGAGCTCGCCGAGAAAGGCGTGATCTTCTGCTCGATGTCCGAAGCCATCCGGGAATATCCGCACCTCGTGCGCCAGTACCTCGGCAGCGTGGTGCCGGTGGGCGACAACTTCTTCGCCGCACTCAACGCCGCCGTGTTCTCGGACGGAAGCTTCGTCTTCATCCCC
>SCUY01000128.1 GCA_004322525.1 Lysobacter sp.
GTCACTGACCGGCAGGCGACGTTCCTGTTCCGCTTTATCCCACCCACCTGTTCAACGATTCGCGACACGTTACGGAGAGCACCATGGAAAACGCAGCCCTTATCGCCGAAGTGATGAAGTTCACCGTCATTGCAGCCGGCCTCCTGATCGGTCTCGGCGCCCTCGGTACCGCGATCGGTTTCGCCATCCTGGGTGGCAAGTTCCTTGAAGGTTCGGCGCGCCAGCCGGAACTGACACCGATGCTGCAGACCAAGATGTTCATCGTCGCCGGCCTGCTCGACGCCGTGCCGATGATCGGCGTCGCGATCGCGCTGCTGCTGCTGTTCGCCAACCCGTTCCTCTCGCAGCTCGGCGGCTGATTTTCCAACGTCGATAGGCAACCGCCGGCGATATCGCCGGCGTCAGGAGCACGTCATGCTACCCAACCTCACTCTGGTGATTCAGGGCCTCGCGTTCTTCGCGGTGGCCTGGATGGTCATGAAATTCGGCTGGCCGCCGATCATGGCGGCGATCGAAGAGCGCCAGCAGAAGATCGCCGAGGGCCTCGCTGCGGCTGACAATGCGCAGAAGAACCTCGCGCAGGCGCAGGACCAGGCCAACGAGGCGCTTAAGGAAGCGCGCATCAAGGCGAACGAGATCATTGAACTCGCCCACCAGCGCGCGACCCAGTTGATCGACGCCGCCAAGAACGACGCGATCGCCGAAGGCAACCGGCAGAAGGCGCTCGCGCAGTCGGAAATCGATGCCTCGTCGAACCGGGCGAAGGAAGAGCTGCGCAAGCAGGTTTCCGTGCTCGCGGTGAGTGGCGCTGAAAAGCTGCTGCGTCGCGAGATCGACGCCACCACGCACGCCGCGTTGCTCGAAGAGTTGGCGGCGCAGCTGTGAGCCAGGCGCTGACCCTCGCCCGTCCGTATGCCCGCGCCGCGTTCGGCGTGGCATCGAAGGAGCAGGCGTTCGCCGCGTGGACCGATGCACTCGGCTTTGCCGCGCAGGTCGCGGCCGACTCGCGGGTGTCGGGGTTGCTCGGTGATCCCAAGCTCAGCCACGGCGCGGCGATCACGCTGTTGTCGCC
Organism: Lysobacter sp.; assembly: GCA_004322525.1. Taxonomy (GTDB): domain Bacteria; phylum Pseudomonadota; class Gammaproteobacteria; order Xanthomonadales; family Xanthomonadaceae; genus Cognatilysobacter. Next base: position 1,073 of record SCUY01000128.1, read on the forward strand.
GGCCGCGTCGAGTGAGTCTTTCGGCCGCTTCCTGCAACTGCTGGCCGACAATCGGCGGCTTGGGTTGCTGCCCGAAATCGCTGGCCTGTACGAGCAGCTGCGGGCCGAGGCCGAGCGCGTGGTGAAGGCGACGGTGACGTCGGCCGCGGCTCTGCCGATCGAAGACCTGCAGCGCATCAAGGCCGCGTTGCGCCAGCGGTTCGGGCGCGACGTGGATGTCAGTACGCAAGTCGATGAGAGCCTGATTGGCGGCGCGGTGATCGATGCCGGCGACCTGGTCATCGACGGATCGTTGAAAGGCAAGCTGCAGCGCCTGCAGGCGTCACTCGCCGGCTGATACGCAATTCGCAAGGCAGGCGACCACCTGCCGTTTCGTGACTGCATAAGACAGGCGGGTCGTGACCCGCCCCAGAGGAATCAACGATGGCTACCACGCAGCTCAATCCTTCCGAGATCAGCGAGCTCATCCGGAACCGCATCGAAAAAGTCGGCCTGGTCGCCGAAGCGCGCAACGAAGGCACCGTTACCTCGGTGTCCGACGGCATCGTGCGCATCTACGGCATCGCCGACGTCATGCAGGGCGAAATGATCGAGCTGCCGAACGCCACGTTCGCGCTCGCGCTGAACCTGGAGCGTGACTCCGTTGGCGCCGTGGTGCTCGGCGACTACGAGAACCTGCGCGAGGGCGATGTCGCCAAGACCACCGGTCGCATCCTAGAAGTGCCGACCGGCCCGGAAATGCTCGGCCGCGTCGTCAACGCGCTCGGCGAGCCGATCGACGGCAAGGGTCCGATTGCTGCGGCCACCAGCGCGCCGGTCGAGACCATCGCGCCGGGCGTGATCTGGCGCAAGTCGGTGTCGCAGCCCGTGCAGACCGGCTACAAGTCGATCGACGCCATGATCCCGATCGGCCGCGGCCAGCGCGAGCTGATCATCGGTGACCGCCAGACCGGCAAGACCGCAGTTGCGATCGACGCGATCATCAACCAGAAGCACAGCGGCGTTAAGTGCATCTACGTCGCGATCGGCCAGAAGAACTCCACCATCGCCAACATCGTGCGCAAGCTCGAAGAGTTCGGCGCGATGGAATACACGACGGTCGTCGCCGCGTCGGCGTCCGAATCGGCCGCGATGCAGTACATCGCGCCGTATTCGGGCTGCACGATGGGCGAGTACTTCCGCGACCGCGGCGAAGACGCGCTGATCATCTACGACGATCTGTCCAAGCAGGCCGTGGCCTACCGCCAGATCTCGCTGCTGCTGCGCCGCCCGCCGGGCCGCGAGGCGTATCCGGGTGACGTGTTCTACCTGCATTCCCGCCTGCTCGAGCGCGCCGCGCGCGTGTCCGAGGAGTACGTGGAGAAGTTCACCAACGGTGAGGTAAAGGGCAAGACCGGCTCGCTCACCGCGCTGCCGATCATCGAGACGCAGGCGGGCGACGTGTCCGCGTTCGTGCCGACCAATGTCATCTCGATCACCGACGGCCAGATCTTCCTGGAAACCGACCTGTTCAACGCGGGCATCCGCCCGGCCGTGAACGCGGGCATCTCGGTCTCGCGCGTCGGTGGCGCGGCGCAGACCAAGATCATCAAGAAGCTGTCCGGCGGCATCCGTATCGCGCTCGCGCAGTACCGTGAGCTCGCGGCGTTCGCGCAGTTCGCCTCCGACCTTGACGAAGCCACCCGCAAGCAGCTCGAGCGCGGCCAGCGCGTCACCGAGCTCATGAAGCAGAAGCAGTACGCGCCGATGTCGGTTGCCGAGCAGGCGCTGTCGATCTATGCGGTCGACAAGGGCTACATGGACGACATCGCGATCAGCAAGATCGGGCCGTTCGAGGCGGCGCTGCACACGCACTTCGCCAATGCGTACGGCAGCACGATCGAGTCGATCAACGCGTCGGGCGACTGGAACGACGAGCTGGAAGCGACGTTCAAGAAGGGCATCGAAGAGTTCAAGACCACCGGTACCTGGTGATGTAGGGCGGGTTTCAACCTGCCATTACGGAAAAGGCGACACCAACCAAAGGCGGGTCAAGACCCGCCCTACGGGAAGAAGAGATGGCCGGCGGCAGAGAAATCAAAACCAAGATCAAGAGCGTGCAGAACACCCGCAAGGTGACGCGCGCGCTCGAAATGGTCTCGGCATCGAAGATCCGCAAGGCGCAGGAGCGGATGAAGGCGTCGCGGCCGTACGCGCGTGCTATGAAGCAGGCAATCGGGCACCTGGCGCAGGCCAGTTCCGAATACCAGCACCCCTACCTGGTGCAGCGCGCCGAGATCAAGCGCGTCGGTTACATCATCGTGTCGTCGGACCGCGGCCTCGCCGGTGGCCTCAACAACAACCTGTTCCGCAAGCTGCTGGGCGAGATCCGCGGCTGGCAGGACAAGGGCGTTGGCGTGGACGTAGTCACCATCGGCCAGAAGGCGAGCGTGTTCTTCCGCCGCATCAAGGTCGACATGCTGGCCTCGGTGACCCACATCGGTGACCAGCCACACCTTGAGCAGCTGGTCGGGGTGGTCAAGGTGATGCTCGACGGCTACACCGACGGCAATCTCGACAAGGTGTTCCTGGTCTACAACGGCTTCGTCAACACGATGACGCAGCGCGCCTCGTTCGACCAGCTGCTGCCGCTGCCCGCGCCCGAGACCCCCGTCGCCCACCACAACTGGGATTACCTCTACGAGCCCGACGCACAGACGGTGCTCGAGCACGTGCTGACGCGCTACGTCGAGTCGCTGGTGTACCAGGCGGTGCTCGAGAACGTCGCCTCCGAGCACGCGGCGCGCATGGTCGCGATGAAGGCCGCGAGTGACAACGCCAACAAGCTCATCGGAACGCTGCAACTGATCTACAACAAGGCGCGCCAGGCCGCGATCACCCAGGAAATTTCCGAAATCGTCGGCGGCGCCGCGGCGGTCTGAACCCATCCGTGCAGGCGACCCGCGTCGCGGCACCAAGCAGCATCGAGAGTCCGAGGAAACACAGATGAACACCCAGGTCACGAGCAAGCAGGGCAAGATCGTGCAGATCATCGGCGCGGTCGTCGACGTCGAGTTCGCGCGCGAAAGCGTGCCGCGCGTCTACGACGCGCTGAAGGTGCAGAACACCGAGATCACGCTGGAAGTGCAGCAGCAGCTGGGCGACGGCATCGTGCGCACGATCGCACTGGGTTCGACCGATGGCCTCAAGCGCAACCTGATCGCCGACAACACCGGCCGCGCGATTTCGGTGCCGGTCGGCAAGGGCACGCTGGGCCGCATCATGGACGTGCTTGGTCGCCCGATCGACGAAGCCGGCCCGGTCGATGCCTCCGATCAGTGGGAAATCCACCGCGCCGCGCCGACCTATGAAGACCAGGCGGCGGCGAACGAGTTGCTCGAAACCGGTATCAAGGTCATCGACCTGATGTGCCCGTTTGCCAAGGGCGGCAAGGTCGGCCTGTTCGGCGGCGCCGGCGTCGGCAAGACCGTCAACATGATGGAGTTGATCAACAACATCGCCAAGGCGCACGAAGGCCTGTCGGTGTTCGCTGGCGTCGGTGAGCGTACCCGCGAGGGCAACGACTTCTATCACGAGATGAAGGACTCGAACGTCCTCGACAAGGTCGCGATGGTCTACGGCCAGATGAACGAGCCGCCGGGCAACCGCCTGCGCGTCGCGCTGACCGGTTTGACGATGGCCGAGTACTTCCGCGACGACATCGACCCGGCGACCGGCAAGGGTCGCGACATCCTGTTCTTTGTCGACAACATCTACCGCTACACGCTGGCCGGTACCGAAGTGTCGGCGCTGCTGGGCCGCATGCCGTCGGCAGTGGGTTACCAGCCGACGCTCGCCGAGGAAATGGGCGTGCTGCAGGAGCGCATCACCTCGACGAAAACCGGCTCGATCACCTCGATCCAGGCCGTGTACGTGCCCGCGGATGACCTAACCGACCCGTCGCCGGCGACCACGTTCGCCCACCTCGACGCCACCGTCGTGCTGTCGCGAAACATCGCCTCGCTCGGTATCTACCCGGCGGTCGACCCGCTCGACTCCACGTCGCGCCAGCTCGACCCGAACGTGATCGGCAACGAACACTACGACGTCGCGCGCAAGGTGCAGTCGACGCTGCAGAAGTACAAGGAACTGAAGGACATCATCGCGATTCTCGGCATGGACGAGCTGTCGGAAGAGGACAAGCAGGCCGTGTCGCGCGCGCGCAAGATCGAGCGCTTCTTCAGCCAGCCGTTCCACGTGGCCGAAGTGTTCACCGGCTCGCCGGGCAAGTACGTCACCCTGAAGGACACCATTCGCGGCTTCAAGATGATCGTCGATGGCGAATGCGACCACATGCCGGAACAGGCGTTCTACATGGTCGGCGGCATCGAGGAAGCGATCGAGAAGGCCAAGAAGATGGGCGCGTAAGCGCCGCTTCTGGGAAATTGGAAACAGGGAATCGGTAAGGCGGAGGCTGGGAGTTGCGACGGATGCGTCGCCTGGTTCCCCGCTCCCCATTCCCGCCTCCCGTCGAACGAAGCGAGAACACCATGGCATCCACCATCCGTTGCGACATCGTCAGCGCCGAGCAGGAGATTTTCCATGGCGAGGCCGTGCTGGTGGTCGCCACCGGGGAGATGGGCGAGCTTGGCATCGCGCCGCAGCATGCGCCGCTGATCACGCGGCTCAAGCCGGGCAAGGTCGTGGTGACGCTGCCGGGCGGCGAGCACCTGGACTTCGCGATCTCCGGCGGCATCCTCGAGGTGCAGCCCACCCTGGTCACTGTGCTGGCCGACACCGCGATCCGCGCGCAGGACATCGACGAGGCGGCGGTGCGGGCGGCGAAGGAAGAGGCCGAGCGCATGCTCGCGCAGCGCGATCCGAAGATGAGTATCGAGCAGGCGCAGACGCAGCTCGCCATGAGCATCGCCCAGCTTTCGGCTCTGGAGCGGCTGCGCAAGACGCTCAAGCACTGAGTTTCGCGGCCAGAAGAAACAAGAAACGCCGGCCTCGAGCCGGCGTTTTTATTGGCGGGACTACCTGGCAGCCGTGAAAACGGACTGCTCCGCTCAGCGACGATAGACCCAGTGCCGCGAGCCGAGAAACCCGACGATCCCGAGCACCAGTTCGACGCCGGGCTTGGCCACCCATGCCCATTGCAGCCCGACGATGTCGTCGATGGTGCCCAGAGACCACGTGCTGACGATCGTCGTGCCTACCCACATGAGCCCGAAGCGGGCAAGTTGCGGCCGACCCACCGTGGTTTCATCGCCGGCGAAGGTGACCCGGCCATTGAGCCAGAAGCCCAGCATCGCCCCGGCGATACGGCCCACCAGGTTCGCCGCTTCGATCGTCATGCCGGCGCGGCTCAACGCGACCAGCACGCCCCAGTCGAGCAGCCACTGCAGGATGCCGATACTGAGGTAGGCGCGGCCCTGGCGTGTCAGGCTCATGGTCGATGGGGCTCTGGCAGGGCCCACCACTCTACCGTGCCCACCGTAAGCGCCGGGTATGCGCCCAGGCGCTGTAGCCCGGCCCGTTGCGCAGCGGTAAGGGAGGCGGGGCGCAGGATCACGCCGTCGACACCCAGTGACCCGATCAACCCCGCCCAGGCTTGGCCGCTGGGGTCTGTGCCGGCCGCCATCGCGGCTGCATGGACCCTCGGCGCATACCAGCCTGTCGTCCATCCGCGACCGGCCAATTCGGCATGCGTGGCGGCATCGAGATCAAGCGCGGAAATGCGCGGATCCCGGTGACGCAGGCGGTCGATGAGCACGCGTTCTGGCACGTAGCGGGCCAGCAGGGGTCCGTCCCGCCCGCCGGACGTCAGCGCCCGCTTGACGCCACCCGTATGCAGCAGCCAGTTCGAATTGGCCTGGAAGGCGAGGTTGGCGGCGCCGAGCGACAGCAGCAGGACCCAGGCCGGCCGCGCCGCGAGGCCCGACGTCACCGCCACCACGGCCGGCGGCAGCAGCAACACCATGCCCGGCACCAGATAGCGTGCATACGGCACGACGAGCAGCGGAATCACGATCGCGATGATCGCGCAGAGCGACAGCAGAGCCGTTCTGCGATGCAGGAGGGCGGCGAGAGCGGCGCCCGACAGGGCAACGAGGACGAAGCCGATCCCACCGTCCCAGCCCTCGAGGTAATGGCGGGTCTGGAAGGTCATCGCCCACGGCGCGAAGGCGCCGGCCTGCCACTGCCAGCGCGTATCCGCGAAATCATGCGGCGGATAGCAGGGAGAGAGGAACGTCGCATTGAACAGCGGCAGCACCGGATTGCCGCAGGCCTGTGCAGCGTAGGCATAGCTCGACCCGCCCACTGCCGCCATCACCAGCACGGCAAGCAGCATGTCGACAGGACGCCGTGTGAAGGCCTGTCGCGCCTTCCAGATCATCGCGACAACCAGCCCCAGCGCCGCGAGGATATGAAGCGGCTTCAAACCCAGCAGCAGGCCGGCCAGCACCGCGGCCGCGAACACTTCGGCGCGTCCGGGCCGCTCGCCGGCCACCAGCAGGGCCAGCGCCAGCATGGCGACTGCCGCTGGAAGTTCTGTCTGCATGCCACCGGCGAGCGCCGCCATCATCGGCAGCGTGGCGAGGAGCAGCAGGGTGAGCCAGGCTTGCGGCACCGTCGCCCCCAAGGCGCGCGCGAGTTGCCAGGCGAGCGCGGCGGCACCGACGAGCCACAGTGCGTCGAGCGGGCCGCGCGCTTCCTGCCGCGCGATCACCTGCGCGATGGCCTGCAGCACGTCTCCCGACCAGGGGGCCAGCGCCCACACCTGCCGTGACGCATCCAGCGCGTAGCGGCCGTTCTCCATCAGTTGCCACGGCAGGCCGAGGTGGTAGGCGAGGTCGTCGTACTGCATGGTCGGAAGCCATGCTCCGGCGCTCGCCAGACCGAGCGCGAGAAGGCTCCAGCCCGCGATGCGCGGGGCCTCGTCGACGGCACGCTGCCAGTCTCCCCACGCGGCCTGCAACAACGAGCCCAGCTTCCGGCGCCGGAGCCACAGGGTGATCGCGGCCAGTGCCACGTAGAAACCGGCACGATGGAGCGGCAGTGGCAGGAGCCATCCGATGACGCCCGCGATGATTCCCGCACCCACCACGCCCGCGCGCACCAACCCGCCATGACGATCGATGGCCGAGCCGATCGCGACGCAGGCCAGGGCCAGTGTCAGTGCTCCCAACGCCGGCAGCAGGCCCCCCATCGCGATGGCCGCGAGCATCCAAACCGCCACCAGCGCATTCGCGAACCGGAATCCGGCCCGCGCCAGCAGCCAGGCCGCGACCGCGGCGAGCACTGCGAGCAGAAGGGTCTCGCCCAGCCGCGCGGCGGGCAGGACGGCCCACATCCGGTGCACGACGAAGCCGATTCCGCAGGCGAGGAACCCGGCATGGATGAGCAGTCGCGTGGCCGTCGTGGACGCGGGCGATGCAATCGGGGGGATGCGCACGGCCGGCATCGTAGCAGCGGGGCTAGAATCCGATTTCCACGCCACGCCGGGTTCCGCATGACCGCGCCGCTCCATGTCGTCATCCTCGCCGCGGGCGAGGGCAAACGCATGAAATCCCGCTTGCCGAAGGTTCTGCAGAAGGTCGCCGGCCGCGCGATGCTGCAGCACGTGGTGGACACCGCGCGTCGATTGCAGCCATCCGGCATCCACGTGGTCCATGGCCATGGCGGTGACCAGGTGCGCGCCGCATTCGAGGACCAGGCTGACATCTTCTGGGCCGAGCAAGTGGTACGCCTCGGCACAGGTCATGCGCTGCAGCAGGCCATGCCGCAGGTGGAGCAGGATGCCCGCGTGCTGGTGCTGTACGGCGATGTCCCACTGATCCGTGCCGGAACGCTCGAGCGGTTGCTGGGCGGGCAGGAACGTATCGCGATGCTCGCCGCGGATCTCGATGAACCCGCCGGCTACGGCCGCGTCGTGCGCGACGCCGCAGGTAAAGTCGCGCGTATCGTCGAGCACAAGGATGCCACCGGGGACGAGCGCGCGATCACCACCGTCAATACCGGCATCCTCGTCGCCGATGGCGAGCCGCTGCGCCGTTGGCTCGCGCACCTGTCGAACGAGAATGCGCAGGGCGAGTACTACCTGACCGACGTCTTCGCTGCGGCCGCCGATGAATTCAATGCGGCGGAGATCGTGCACGTCGAGGACCCGATCGAGGTCGAGGGTGCGAACGATCCCTGGCAACTCGCGCAGCTCGAACGCGCCTTCCAGCGTCGCCAGGCGCGCGCGCTCGCCGACGCCGGCGCGCGGCTGGTGGATCCGTCACGGTTCGACCAGCGCGGTACGGTCACGGTAGGCATGGACGTGGAGATCGATGTCGACGTGATTCTCGAAGGCGACGTGGTGCTGGGCGATGGCGTGCGTATCGGCCCGTTCTGCCGGTTGAAGGATGTAAGGCTCGGGCCGGGCACCGAAGTGCGCGCGCATTGTGATTTCGATGGCGTCGTCGTCGAGGGCGCGGCAAGCATCGGGCCGTTCGCCCGCCTGCGTCCCGGCACCGTGTTGGCCGATGGCGTGCATATCGGCAATTTCGTCGAGACCAAGAACACGGTGATCGGCGTTGCGAGCAAGGCCAACCACCTCAGCTACCTCGGGGATGCGGCGATCGGCGCGGCGGTGAACATTGGCGCGGGCACGATCACCTGCAATTACGATGGCGTGAACAAGCACCGCACAACGATCGACGATGGCGCTTTCATCGGCTCGAATGTCTCGCTGGTGGCACCGGTGACGGTGGGCAGGGAAGCGACGGTGGGC
>SCUY01000129.1 GCA_004322525.1 Lysobacter sp.
TGGCGAAGATCATCAAGTAATCCTTATCCGAACCCTCACGGGTTCGGATAAGTTCCGCCGTTGATCAGGCCTCGCGGCCTGATAACGCCGGAAGGGCAAAGCCGGCTTTGGCCGCCTTTGTGACAACGGGTTGAAAAGACCAGGGGCGGCGAAGGCCGCCGTTGCCTTTTCGGGAAACGCCCAAAAGACAGACGCCAGTAGCTCAATTGGCAGAGCAGCGGTCTCCAAAACCGCAGGTTGGGGGTTCGAGTCCCTCCTGGCGTGCCACAAACGACGGTCTTCGGATGGGCCGTTCACTCCGATCATCGAAGTCCGTGCAGGTATGCGGGACTTTTGCGAGGGACCCGCGACACGTGAACAGCAAGGTCGTCCCAGCCCGCGGCTCGTCCGCTGGCGAACTCGTCAAGTACGTCATGGCCGTACTGCTGGTCGCCGCTGGCGTGGTTGGCTTTTACTGGCTTGCCCAGTGGCCTACTGCTCTGCGCGCGTTGCTGGTGCTGGCCGGGGTGCTGCTCGGCGCCCTGGTATTCGCTTCGTCGGCCCGAGGCGGCCGTACCCGTGAATTCCTGTCCGAATCCCGTTTCGAACTGCGCAAGGTGGTCTGGCCGACGCGCCAGGAAGCCATGCGGACGACCTGGGTGGTAATGCTGGCCGTGCTGATTCTCAGCCTGCTGCTGGCGGGTTTCGACGTGGTCATCCAGGCCGCAATCAAGTTCCTGCTGGGGCGGTGAGATGACTGATACGAACAAGCGCTGGTTCGTCGTGCATGCCTACTCGGGCTTCGAGAAGTCCGTGGCCCAGGGCCTTCGCGACCGCATCGTGCGCGATGGTATGGAAGAGAAGTTCGGCGAGGTGCTGGTGCCGACCGAGGAAGTCGTGGAAATGCGCGCTGGCCAGAAGCGCCGTTCGGAACGCAAGTTTTTCCCGGGTTACGTGCTGGTGCAGATTGCTGTCAGTGACGAGAACGGTATTCCACGGATTGACAGCGAAAGCTGGCATCTGATCAAGGAGACACCGAGGGTGATGGGCTTCATCGGAGGCACTGCCGATCGCCCGTTGCCGATTTCGGACCGGGAGGCTGATCAGATCCTGCAGCGCGTGCAGGACGGCGTCGAGAAGCCGCGTCCGAAGGTGCTGTTCGAGGCGGGCGAGATGGTGCGCGTGGTCGACGGCCCGTTCAACGACTTCAATGGCGTCGTCGAAGAAATCAATTACGACAAGAACCGCCTGCGCGTGGCGGTGCTGATTTTCGGTCGCTCCACGCCGGTCGAGCTCGAGTTCGGCCAGGTGGAAAAGGCCAAATGACGTTACCCGCACATTCGTGCGGATAACTCCCGCAGTTGATCCGGCCTGTGGCCGGATAACTCCGGGGAGGCGAGGCGGGCCGAAGGTCCGGTTCGGAATTCAACGCAAGGAGGAGTCGCCGGCTCGCGCCGCTGACGCTCGCACTCCAGGAGAAAGATCGTGGCAAAGAAAGTTACTGGTTACATCAAGCTGCAGGTGAAGGCCGGCCAGGCCAATCCCTCGCCGCCGGTAGGCCCCGCGCTCGGTCAGCGCGGCTTGAACATCATGGAGTTCTGCAAGGCGTTCAACGCGGCGACCTCCAAGCTCGAGCCGGGCCTGCCGACGCCGGTCATCATCACCGCCTATTCCGACCGCACGTTCACGTTCGTTACCAAGAGCACGCCGGCATCGGTCCTGCTCAAGAAGGCGGCCGGTATCGCATCGGGCTCCAAGCGTCCGAATACCGACAAGGTGGGCAAGGTCACGCGCGCCCAGCTCGAGGACATCGCCCGCGCCAAGGAAGCCGACCTGACGGCGGCCGACCTCGACGCGGCGGTGAAGACGATTGCGGGCTCCGCCCGTTCCATGGGTCTCGTGGTGGAGGGCTAAGACATGGCAATGAACAAGCGCCAGAAGGCCATCCAGGCCTCGGTTGTCCCGGGTAAGGCATACCCGATCGAAGACGCGATCAAGATCGTCAAGACCGCCACCAAGGCGAAGTTCGTCGAGTCCGTGGACGTCGCCGTTCGCCTCGGCGTCGACGCCAAGAAGTCGGACCAGCAGGTGCGCGGCTCGACCGTGCTGCCCGCCGGTACCGGCAAGGCCGTTCGCGTAGCGGTGTTTGCGCCGGCGGGTGCGAAGGCTGACGAAGCCCTCGCGGCCGGTGCCGAAGCGGTAGGCATGGACGACCTCGCCGAGCGCATGCAGGCCGGTGAACTCAACTATGACGTCGTCATCGCGACGCCGGATGCGATGCGCGTTGTCGGCAAGCTCGGCCAGGTGCTCGGCCCGCGCGGCCTGATGCCGAACCCGAAGGTCGGCACGGTCTCGGCGAACCCGGCTGAAGCGGTCAAGAACGCCAAGGGCGGACAGGTCCGGTATCGCACTGACAAGGCGGGTATCATTCACTGCACGATCGGCAAGGCCGATTTCGACGATGCCAAGCTCACGGAAAACCTCACGGCGCTGCTGCTCGACCTGATCAAGGCCAAGCCGTCGACGTCGAAGGGCCAGTACCTGCAGAAGATCGCGATCAGCTCGACCATGGGTCCGGGCGTGACCGTCGACCCGTCGTCGCTCACACTGAAGTAATCGCATAAAGCCCGGTGGCGAAAGCCGCCGGGCCAACACTTTTGAAGGCGTCGCGCGGGCATCGGCGACGACCGTCAAAGACCGCAGGCGCGGTCGGCGCCGACCGGCGACG
>SCUY01000130.1 GCA_004322525.1 Lysobacter sp.
GGCATCGCGTATCCATGTGCATATCGCCGAACAGATAGCGGAAGTCGAGGAGTGCATCGCGTTCCGCGGTGTTCGCCCGGTGCGCTGGCTGCTTGATCATGCGCCGGTCGATGCGCGCTGGACGCTCGTCCATGCAACCCATCTGGATGATGCGGAAATCGCGGCCCTTGCCGCCTCACGCGCGACGGTCGCGATCTGCACCACCACCGAAGCGAACCTGGGCGATGGGCTGTTCCCGCTCCAGCCGTATCTCGCCGCCGGCGGACGCCTGGGTATCGGATCCGACTCGCATGTCTCGGTTTCGCCGGTGGAGGAGCTGCGCTGGCTCGAGTACGGCCAGCGGCTCAGCGCGCGGCGCCGCAACATCGCCGTGCGCGGATCGGCGAGCGTGGGCGAGTCGCTGCTGCGCGCGGTACTCGAGACAGCCGTTGACGCGACGGGCTTCGATTCGATCGACGATCACGTGCTGCTCGATGCGCAGGCGCCCGCGCTGGTCGAAGCGACGGCGGATGACGTGATCGACCGCTGGATCTTCGGCGGCAACCGGCCACTGGTACGCGACGTGGACGTGGCCGGCCGGCCATGCGTCCGCGACGGCCGGCATCTGGACCGCGACCGCATCCAGCAGCGCTTCGCGGCCGCGATGCGCCGCCTGCTCGCTGCGGGCTAGCGCCCGCGCACCAGCGCCGGCTGCAGGGTTGCCGGGTTGCCGTCGTTGTCCCGTGGCGTGACGCCGATCAGGTGCGCGAGCATCGGATACACGTCGACGTTGTCGAAGGCAGGCAACCGCAGACCGTGGCGGAACGAAGGGCCTTCGGCGACGAACAGTGCGCGCATCGACGGCAGCGCCGGATCGAAGCCATGGTCACCACGACTTGCACCGGGTACTCGCCGGTTGACCGTCGCGGCAGTCTGCGCATTCCAGCCCTCGTCCATCTGGCAGACGATGGGTGGGACACGCGGATTGCGGCCGTAGTGCCATCGCGCGGGAAGGGTCTCGCGCGTCCAGCATTCGTAGTGCTCGTGGCGGCCGAGCAGCTGCTGACGCGCTTCGGCCTCGCGACCTGGTAACGGCTGGAAGCCCAGCGACTGTCCGGTGGTCACCGGCTCGGCGACATCCGCCGGCACCATCGTGTCCACGGCGATCTCATGCCCCGGCTGGACTTCCGCCATGCCATGGTCGGAAACGACGACGAGGTCGACCGCATCGCGCAGGCCGTTCGCGGCGATGCCCGCGCGCAGCCGGCCCACATAACCGTCGACTGCCGACACCGCGGCGCGTGCTTCGGGTGAGTCCGGGCCGTGGTCATGCGAGGCCTCGTCGAGGCGCTCGAAATAGAGGGTGATGAAGCGGGGCCGTTCGGCGGCCGGGCGTGTCAGCCAGCCCAGCACCGTATCCACGCGCGTTTCCGCCGGAAACCCGTGATCGTAGGGGCGCCATTCGCGTGGGCGCACGCCGCCGATGGCAGCGGAACTGCCGGGCCAGAACATCGTGGCGGTGGGCAGGCCCGCGCGTTCTGCGGTGACCCACAGCGGTTCGGCCGCGTTCCACCAGCGTGCATCGTCGGTTGCGCGGGTGTCCTTGATCCTGAAACGGCCAAGTACCGCATCGCGCATGGTGTTCTGGACGACTCCGTGGTGGTCGGGCCGCAGGCCGGTCACCAGCGTGTAGTGGTTCGGGAACGTCAACGACGGATAGGACGGGCGCATGTACTCGGCGCGTACGCCGTCGCGGGCGATCGCATCGAGATTCGGTGCGCGACCCGTGCCGAGTTCGGAAGGGCGGAAACCGTCGAGCGAGATGAGCACCACAGTGGCCGGTGGCCGGGGCGGGGGTGCCGATACACAGGCGGCGAGCAGGCAGGCCAGCAGGAAAAGAGTGATGTGTCGCATGATCGGGCCAGCGGCGTAGGGAGACTCCGACTGTAACGGCTGGCCGTGCAACCTTGGCGACCGCTGCCGGGCAGGCAATCCAGCCGGCAATCCCACCGGAGCCGACCTGCCGACTCCGCCCTGAATCCATGCACCTGTCCGTCGCGCAGGCCCGGCACGAGGGCGTATGGTGATGCTTCGAGCACTCCGGAGTGAGCCATGAACCTTCGAGCCCTGTGCGCTGCCGGCCTGCTGTCGGCTGCCGCGCTGCCCGTGTGGGCGCAGACCCCGGCCGCTTCTCCGCCGGTGGTGCAGGCAGCGGGCGTGTCGGAGGCCAAGGCCACAGCCGCGGCGACTGAAAACGGCAGGGAGCACCACTGCCTGCGTGAAACCGGGACGCGGATCCGGCTGCAGGGTTCGCAAGGCCGCCCGCGCTGCAATGACTTCGTCTCCGGCCGCGTGTGGACGCGAGAGGAACTGGACCGCACCGGCCAGCTCGAGCTCTCGCAGGCGTTGCGGATGCTTGATCCGTCGATCTACTGAGCCCGCCACCGTTCTCCGTCGTCAATGCCCGGCCGATGCCGGGCATCGTCGTTTTGGGCGATGCGATAATCGCCGCAGCCACTGCACTGGAAACATCGGATGTCCACGCGCGTCGACCCTCACCGCACCATCCGCGCGCCGCGCGGCACCGGACTCAGTTGCAAGTCCTGGCTCACCGAAGCCGCGTACCGGATGATCCAGAACAACCTGGATCCCGAGGTCGCCGAGAACCCGGCCGAGCTCGTCGTCTACGGTGGCATCGGCCGCGCCGCACGTGACTGGGAATGCTTCGATGCGATCCTGCGATCGCTGCGCGAATTGAACGACGACGAGACGTTGCTCATCCAGTCGGGCAAGCCCGTCGGCATTTTCCCCACCCACGCCGACGCGCCGCGCGTGCTGCTCGCCAACTCCAACCTGGTGCCGCACTGGGCCACCTGGGAGCACTTCAACGAGCTCGATCGCCGCGGCCTGATGATGTATGGCCAGATGACGGCCGGCTCGTGGATCTACATCGGCTCGCAGGGCATCGTGCAGGGCACGTACGAGACGTTCGTCGAGATGGGGCGCCAGCACTACGGCGGTGATCTCACCGGCAGGTGGATCCTCACCGCGGGTCTCGGCGGCATGGGAGGCGCGCAGCCGCTGGCGGCCACGCTCGCCGGCGCCTGCAGCCTCACCATCGAATGCCAGCAGTCGCGCATCGACTTCCGCCTGCGTACGCGCTATGTGGACGAGCAGGCCACGGATATCGACGACGCGCTCGCACGCATCGCGAAGTACACGAAGGCAGGGGAGGCGAAGTCGATCGCGCTGCTCGGCAATGCCGCGGATGTGCTGCCCGAACTCGTGCGCCGCGGCGCACGCCCGGACGTGGTCACCGACCAGACCAGCGCGCATGACCCGGTGCATGGCTACCTGCCGGTGGGCTGGACGGTCGGGCAGTGGCTGGATGCGCAGAAGAACGACCCGCAACGCGTGGCGGCCGAGGCCAGGCGCTCGATGCGCATGCATGTCGAAGCCATGCTCGACTTCCAGAAGATGGGCATCCCTGTCGTCGACTACGGCAACAACATCCGGCAGGTCGCTTTCGACGAAGGCTGCGCGAATGCGTTCGACTTCCCGGGCTTCGTGCCGGCCTACGTGCGCCCGCTGTTCTGCCGCGGCGTCGGCCCGTTCCGCTGGGTCGCGCTGAGTGGGGATCCCGAGGACATCTACAGGACCGATGCAAAGGTCAAGGAACTCATTCCAGACGACGCACACCTGCATCGCTGGCTCGACATGGCGCGTGAGCGCATCGCGTTCCAGGGCCTGCCCGCGAGGATCTGCTGGGTCGGGCTCGGCCAGCGCCACAGGCTCGCGCTCGCCTTCAACGAGATGGTGCGCAACGGCGAGTTGAAGGCGCCGGTCGTGATCGGCCGCGATCATCTCGACAGTGGTTCCGTCGCGTCACCGAACCGCGAGACCGAATCCATGAAGGATGGCAGCGACGCCGTCTCCGACTGGCCGCTGCTCAACGCGATGCTGAACGTCGCCGGCGGCGCGACGTGGGTCTCGCTGCATCATGGCGGCGGCGTGGGCATGGGCTTCTCACAGCACAGCGGCGTGGTGATCGTCTGCGATGGAACCGAGGCAGCCGACAGGCGGCTTGCCCGCGTGCTCTGGAACGACCCCGGAACAGGCGTCATGCGGCATGCGGATGCGGGTTACGAGCTCGCACAGCAGTGTGCGGCAGAGCAGGGCCTGAAGCTGCCGATGGCCTGAGCACGCCGCGACGCCACGTTGCCGGTGCCGCGGATCAGGCCGCCAAGGGATCGCGACCCCGTCATGGCGGGTTAATCGGCGCGGCCGCAGCCTCCGCCCAGGCCGCCGACAAGCAAAGCTTCGGCACCGACAGCGGCCTCCGTCACCCCCGGTGCACCGGAGCGACGCGACGATGCGGCTCATGTGCCCCGGCCAACGCCGGGGCTTTTTCTTCGTCACGGCCGGCTTACGATCGAGGGTGGACGATGCAGGCGTGGTCTGCTGCAACGGTGTTGCTGTCTTCCTCTCCGCCCCGGGCCCGCCCCGGGGTTTTTTGTGGCCGCTGTCACACATGGATAACGAGGCCGCGCGCAACGTACGTTGGCGATGGCTCTCCATCGCATGCCCGGTGCTCATGCGGGCAAGCCTCCTGCGAGGCAGAAGACCCCGGTGTCGTCGACCGGGGTTTTCTCTGTGTCCGCCCGCGTCGGTACGGAGATGATCCATGCGTCTTCATTGCATCCAGCGCGACGACGGTACGGTCGGCGTCCTCGCCGAGCGCATGCGGGCCTCTCTGACCCCGGCGATGCAGGGCCTCGTGCTCGGCAGCGCCGATGTGGACCTGGCGAACCTCAGCCGCGCACTCGTGCTTGGCATCGGGCGCGATGCCTGGGTTATCGCGCATGGAGACGATGCGCTCCTGCTCCAGTTGTCGGTCGCGACGCAGCGCCACTGACTCCCACGCGGCGCCGCCTTACTCCTGCAATTCCCGCAGCGTCACCGACGGTGGCGCGTCGAGTACCCGGCGCGTGGCCCACAGGCCGGCCGCGGTGGCGGCGAGCATGCCGGCCGCCGCGCCGACCGCCGGGGGCAGCCAGTCGAATGCCCACGGAAGGTCGAAAACGCGCGTGGCCACGATGCCCGAGAGCACCGATGCGGCGATCGCGGCGGTCAGCCCGGAAATCAGCCCGATCACGATGAATTCCGATGCCTGCGCGAGGCGCAGCTGGCGACGGCTCGCGCCGAGCACGCGCATCACGCCGCCTTCTAGCAGCCGCTCGTCCTGGCTCGCCGTCACCGCCGCCATCAGCACCAGCACCCCGGCGGCGAGCGAGAACCAGAACACCACCTGCACGACGGCGGACACCTGGTCGCCGGTCGCGCGCACCTGCGCGAGCACCGCGTCCACATCGATCACGGTGAAATTCGGAAACCGGTCGACCAGGCGTGCGGTGAAGCGGCGTGCCGTCGACGGCACGCGCACGGCGGTGATCCAGCTCGCCGCATAGCCATCCAGCGCGCCGGGCGAAGCGACCACGAAGAAGTTCGGCTTGAAGCTTTCCCAGTCGACTTCACGCAGGCTCGTGATGCGCCCCTCGAACGGCTCGCCCGCGATGTCGAAGGCGATGCGGTCGCCCAGCTTCCAGCCCAGCCGTTCGGCGAAGCCTTCTTCGACCGACAACTCCGGCGAGGCGGGCGTGCCTGTCCACCAGCGCCCGGCGATGATGCGGTTGTCCTGCGATGGCGTGCCCGCCGACGAGAGGTTGAACTCGCGCTCGGCGAGCCGTCGCGCATCCGTCTCCCCATAGGCACCGGTATCGACGATGCGCCCGTTACGCGCTGTCAGACGGGCACGCACCATCGGGAATAGCACCGGCGCCTCGAGGCCCTCGCCGCGGATGAATGCGCGCACGCCGGCCACCTGGTCGTCCTGCACGTTGATGACGAAGCGATTGGGTGCATCGGCGGCCAGCGAATGCTGCCAGCGGTCGAGCAGGTCGGTGCGCACGAACGTGAGCAGCAACAGGGCCATCAGCCCAAGCCCCAGCGCGCAGATCTGCGCGACGCTTGCGCCTGGACGCCGGCCCACGTTCGCCAGCCCGTAGCGCAAGGGGCCGCGTAGACGTGTTCGCAGCGCGCGCACCAGCTTGATCAGCGCCCACGCGAGCAGCGCCAGCACCGCGAGTGTCGCGACCACGCCGCCCAGCATCGCCATGCCGAGCTCGGCCGAGCCGGCCTTCCACCACAGCAATGCCGCGAGCGCGCCCAGGCCCAGGGCGCCCACCAACCATGCGCTCGGTTCGACCGGGTCGAGATCGCGGCGCAATACGCGCAGCGCGGGTACGCGCCACAGTGCCAGCACCGGCGGCGCGCCGAACGCGA
>SCUY01000131.1 GCA_004322525.1 Lysobacter sp.
CGGCGTTGCCGTAGGGGTCGAAGAAGGCCGCGAGTTCGCTTGGGATCTGGTCCGGAATCGGCCACAGGTTCGATGCCGGCATCACGATGTATTCGGCGAATGCGCCGTTGCGGTTCACGCCGATACCGACGGTGTTCGGGCACAGGTGCTGCTTGCCGGCGCGACAGTTGCGGCAGTGGCCGCAGACGATATGACCCTCGGCGGACACGCGCTGGCCGATGCGGTAGCCGGTCACGCCAGTGCCGAGTTGTGTAATTCGCCCGACGAATTCGTGCCCGATCACCAGCCCCGGCTTGATCGTGCGCTGGCTCCACTCGTCCCACAGGTAGATATGCAGGTCGGTGCCGCAGATCGCGGTTTTCTCGAGCTTGATCAGCACCTCGTTCGGGCCGGGGACCGGCACCGGCACGTCCTCCATCCAGATGCCCTTGCCGGCTTCGCGCTTGACGAGGGCGCGCATGGTCTGCGCGGGCAGGGGGATGGTGATGGTCTCGGACATGCGGAAGGCCTGCGGGCGTGGCGTGCGGCGGAACAGTGATTATACGAGCGCTGTCTGAAAGCCCGGCGGGTTTGCCGCGGCCTGCGCACTGCCGCTATGGTCGGCGGCCGCCACCGGGAAACCGACCATGCGCCATCGCCTGCTCGCCTCCGCTCTATCGCTCGCCATCGCGCCCGCTGTCGCCTCCGAGGGCATGTGGATGCCGTCACAGTTGCCGGGCCTCGCGGCGCAGCTGAAGACCGCCGGCTTCGAGGGCGACCCCGCCGCGCTCGCCGACCTCACGCGCCCGCCGCTGAACGCGGTGGTGAAGGTGGGCGGCGCCACCGGCGCCTTCGTGTCGAACGACGGTCTGGTGCTGACCAACCACCACGTCGCCTTCGGCGTGATCCAGTACAACAGCAAGCCCGGCCGGGACCTCATCGCTAACGGCTACGTCGCCGGCACCCGCGCGGACGAGCTGCCCGCCAACCCCGATTACCGCGTGCTGGTGACCACCGGCTTCGACCGCATCACCGGCCGCATCCTCGCCAGCGCGAAGGGCAAGCGCGGACGTGCCTACTACGACGCCATCGACATGGCCACCAAGGCCGCCATCGCGGAGTGCGAACGCGACGCCGGCATCCGCTGCAGCGTCGCCAACATGTATTACGGCACCGACTTCTACCTGATCCGCCAGCTGGAATTACGCGACATCCGCCTCGTGTATGCGCCGCCGGAATCGATCGGCAACTACGGCGACGAGGTCGACAACTTCGTATGGCCGCGTCATTCCGGTGACTTCACCGTGCTGCGCGCCTATGTCGGACGCGACGGTAAACCCGCCGATTTCAGCCCCGACAACGTGCCCTACCACCCGCCGGCGCACCTGCAGGTATCGACGCGCAACGTCGGCGAGGGCGACTTCGCGATGCTTGCCGGCTATCCCGGCATCACCTTCCGGCATCGCATGGCCAGCGAGTTCGTGCAGCAGATCGACTGGCAGCTGCCGTCACGCGTCGCGCTCAGTCAGTCGATGATCGACACCATCGGAAAAGCCGCGTCGACTCCGGACACACGCGTGCTGTACGCATCGCAGGTGCAGGGCCTGAAGAACACGCTCAAGCGCGCGCAGGGTGAGCTGGATGGCTTGCGTCGCAGCGATGCCGGAAAGGTGCGCGAAGCCGACGAAACGCAGATGCTGGCGTGGCTGGCGAAGCAGCCGTCGGCGAAGACCACGCGTGCCGACATCGGTGCCGTGCAGGCGATTCTCGACAAGGCCGGCGCGATGCGCGACCGCGACCAGCTCGTCGCACTGATACGCACGCAGACCCAGCTGCTGCGCGCCGCGTTCACCCTGCAACGTCTTGCGCACGAACGCACGAAGCCCGATGCCGAGCGTGAATCCGGCTACCAGCAGCGCGACGAAGCGCTGCTCACCGGCCAGCTCAGGCAGGTGCAGCGGCGATTCGATCCAGGGGTCGAGAAAGCGTTGCTGACCGGTCTGCTGACGCAGTACCAGATGCTGCCGGCCGCGCAGCATGTACCGGAACTCGATGCTGTGTTCGGTCGCAATGCCGAGCAGCTGCGCACGCGCCTTGACCCGATGTACGCCGGCACGAAGCTCGGCGACGAAGCGGCGCGGCTGGCGGCGATGACGCGCGACGCGGCTTCGCTTGAAGCCGATCCCGACCCGCTGCTGCAGGCCGCGGCAGCCCTGATGCCGGCCGTGTTGCGCCTCGAGAATGAATCGAAGGTGCGCGAGGGCGACCTGCTGCGCCTGCGCCCGTCCTACATGCGCGCGCTGATCGCATTCCGCAAATCGCAGGGCCGGTTGGTGTACCCCGACGCCAATTCCACGCTGCGCGTGAGCTACGGCCACCTGCGCGGCATGGATCCGCGCGACGGTGTGCATTACGTGCCGGTGACCACCGTGGCCGGCATCGTCGAAAAACACACCGGCATGAAACCCTTCGACGCGCCGAAACCGTTGCGCGAGGCCATCGCGCAGGGGGATTTCGGCAGCACGGCCGATCCATCGCTGAAGACCCAACCCGTGGACATCCTCACCGACCTCGACACCACGGGTGGCAATTCCGGCTCGCCGGTGCTCGATGCGAACGGGCAGCTCATCGCGCTGAACTTCGACAGCAACTGGGAAGCCGTGAGCGCGAGCTGGATGTACGACCCGCGCTACAAGCGCGCGATCCATGTCGACATGCGCTACATGCGCTGGTTGATGGCGAAGGTGTTTCCGGCCCCGCACCTGCTGGCCGAAATGGGACTTCCGCCCGAATGAACCGTTTCCTCTGTCAAGCACGCGTCTGAACTACAACATTATCGTCATGACCGGAAGGTTCGTGACCGCATCCGTCCATCGTCCATTCCGGAGCATCCCATGCGCCATCACCGACTCGCCCTGTCCACCGCCGCCGCGCTGCTGACCTTTTCCGCCAGTACGCTCGCAGGCGAAGGCATGTGGGTGCCGCAGCAATTGCCGCAAATCGCCGGTCCACTCAAGAAGGCGGGCCTGGCTTTGAGCCCGAAGCAGCTCGCCGACCTCACCGGCGACCCGATGGGCGCGGTCGTTTCGCTGGGCGGCTGCACTGCCAGCTTTGTCTCGCCGCAGGGTCTGGTGGTCACCAATCACCACTGCGCCTATGGCGCGATCCAGCTCAATTCGACCGCGCAGAACAACCTGATCGAGACGGGCTTCAATGCGCCAGCGACCGGGGATGAACTCACGGCTGGACCGAACGCACGCATCTATGTGCTTGACTCGATCCGGGACGTGACCCGGCAGGTACAGGCGGCCATCACCGCTGCGCCCGATGCGCTCGCCCGCACAAAGGCGGTCGACGCACTCGAGAAGCAACTCGTGGCGAACTGCGAATCCACACCAGGTTATCGCTGCCGCCTCTACAGCTTTTTCGGCGGCAATACCTACCGCCTGTTCAAGAACATCGAAATCAAGGATGTCCGCCTTGTCTACGCACCGCCACGCAGCGTGGGCAACTACGGCGGCGAGGTCGACAACTGGATGTGGCCGCGCCACACCGGCGATTTCTCCTTCTACCGCGCCTATGTCGGCCGCGACGGCAAGCCGGCCGCGTACTCGAAGGACAACGTTCCCTATCACCCCAAGCGATTTCTGAAGCTCGCCGACAAGCCGCTCGGTGAGGGTGACTTCGTGATGGTCGCAGGCTACCCGGGCGTCACCAGCCGCTACGCGCTGGCGAGTGACTTCGATGCCACCGCCAACTGGACGTATCCCACTGTTGGCCAGCACTTCAGGAACCTCGTCGCAATGGTCGAGGAGGCGGGGCGCGGAAATCCGGACATTGCGGTGAAGTACGCGGCCACCGTGCGCAGCTGGCAGAACGCGATGAAGAACTACGACGGCCAGCTGGCGGGCTTCGGCCGTATCGACGCTGCCCGACGCAAGCATGCCGAGGAAGACGCCGTGCTGGCCTGGTTGCGCAAGCAGGGCGCACGCGGCCAGGCAGGGCTCGCGGCGCATGCGCGGCTTGAGAAAGTTGGCGACGAAGCGCGTGCCCATCGCGACCGCGATCTCGTGTTCTCGCAACTGCGCGGCACGGGCGTGCTCGGCGCGGCGATGCAGCTGTATCGCGCATCCGTCGAGCGCCAGAAGCCCGATGCGGAGCGTGAGTCGGGTTACCAGCAGCGCGACCTGCCGGCACTGGAAGGCGCGCTGCGCCAGATGGAGCGCCGCTACCAGCCGCAGATGGATCGCGAGCTGATCGGCTACTGGCTGCGCGAGTACATCAAGCTGCCGGCCGACCAGCATGTCGCTTCGCTCGATGCATGGCTCGGCGGCACGGACGCGAAGTCTGTCGATCGCGCGCTCGACCGGTTGGGAAAGACCCGGCTCGGTGATACGCAGGCGCGGCTCGCGCTGTTCACCAGCGACCGCGCGACGCTTGAGAAGTCGACCGATGCTGCGATGCAGTTCGCGGTGGCGGTGCTGCCGGACGTGCTGCGTCTCGAGGAGGAGGCCAAGACCCGCGCGGGCGATGCACTGGTGGCCCGCCCGCAGTTCCTGCAGGCGGTGGTTGACTACCGCAAGAGCAGTGGGCAGTCGGTATACCCGGATGCGAACTCGTCGCTGCGCATCACCTTCGGCCACGTCATGGGCTACACCAAGGCGGACGGATCGAAGCAGCCATCGTTCACCACGCTCGAACAGGTGGCGCAGAAGGCCACTGGCAAGGATCCTTTCGATGCGCCGAAAGTGCAGCTCGACGCGATCCGCGCGAAGAACTATGGCGGCCTTGCCGACCGGCGCCTGGGCACCGTGCCGGTGAACTTCCTGTCCGACCTCGACATCACCGGCGGCAACTCCGGCTCGCCCGTGATGGACGCCCGCGGCCGGCTGGTCGGCCTCGCCTTCGACGGCAACTGGGAGTCGGTCAGCAGCAACTGGGTGTTCGATCCGGCGATGACCCGGATGATCGCGGTCGACCAGCGCTATATGCGCTGGATCATGCAGGAGGTCTATCCGGCACCGCAGCTGCTGCAGGAGCTGGGTGTGCCTGAACGCAGATAACAGCACCCCGGAAATACGGAAGGCCGGCATGCGAATGCCGGCCTTTTATTCTGGTACATGCGGATCAGGCGTCGGGCAGGGTGTAGTCGAGCGTGTAGAAATGCGCACCGTCAGTGATGTCGATCTTCATCGAGCCACGCAGGCCGGTGAGGTCGCCCTCGCCCGAATCGGGCAGCACCTCCAGTCGCAGCGACGGTGAGCCGCGGTCCATCACGCCGAAATGCATCATCGCGAAGCGGCCGGTGCGGCCTTCAACCCCGCCATCCAGCCGCTCGATCGCGACATAGCCGGCTGAGCCTTCCACCACTGTCCCGAGCGCCATCATGTGCACGACGCTCGTGGCCTGCAGCGGGCCTTCAAAGGTCTTGTCGAAGCGCAGGTGCATCGCCTTCGCGTCGCCGCCGATATCCAGGGCGCCCTGGGGCGTGCGCTTCACGTCGAATCGTCCGTGGATCGTGGGCATGTGCATTGCTCCGCTGCTGGGTTCGCGATCATCGCCGGGGCGCCATCGGTCGGCCAGTGCCTGTCCGCTCACATCGGTCTGCTAGGCTCGGTGCATCGCGGATTCCCATGCCAGCCGGCCCCGTCTCCCGATAGCAGTTCTTTGCACAGGCTCGACCGCATCACCGCCGTCGCCCCTCAGGGTCGAACGTCGGCCGGCTGGCAGGGTTTCCGCGCTTCCCTCACCCAAGGAGCGCAGGAATGAAAGTGCTGGCATGCGATGGAATCCATGAAGACGGACTCGAACTGTTCCGCCAGGCTGGCTGGGATGTCGAAGTCGCGCCCGAGCCGATCAAGGACCCGCTGCAGCTCGCCGCCGCGCTCGCAGGCGTCGACGCCGTGCTTGTCCGTTCGGCCACCAAAGTGCCTGCCGAAGCATTGCAACAGGCCCCGCAGCTGAAGGTGATCGGCCGTGCGGGCGCCGGTGTGGACACGATCGACGTCGAGGCGGCGACCGAGCGCGGCATCGCGGTGATGAACGCGCCGGATGGCAATACGCTGGCCGCTGCCGAGCACGCGATCGCGCTGTTGTTCGCGCTGGCCCGCCATGTACCGCGCGCCGACGCCGGGATGAAGGCGCGGCAGTGGCCCAAGGCGGGGCTGACCGGTTTCGAACTCGAAGGCAAGCGGCTTGGCGTGATCGGCCTGGGCCGCATTGGCAGCACGGTCGCACGCAAGGCGCGCGGCATCGGCATGGATGTCGCCGCCTACGATCCGTTCCTGCCGGCGTCGGCCGCAGGGAAGGGCAGCGTCGCGCTGAAGTCGCTGGACGAACTGCTCGCCTGGGCGGACATCGTCACCCTGCACATCCCGCGCACGAAGGAGACGACCAACCTGCTTTCGGAAGCGCGCATGCGCACGATGAAGCCCGGCGCGATGGTCATCAACGCCGCGCGTGGCGGGCTTGTGGACGAAGCCGCGCTGCTGCGCCTGCTCGACGAAGGCCACCTTGCCGGTGCAGCGCTCGATACGTTCGTCACCGAGCCGCTGCCGGCGGAATCGCCGTTGCGCGCGCATCCCAACCTGGTGCTGACGCCGCACCTGGGCGCGTCCACCAGCGAAGCGCAGCAGGCCGTCAGCACGATCCTCGCGCGGCAGATCATCGATTTCGTGGCGACCGGCGCGGTCGCCGGCTGCGTCAACCTGCCGCCACTCACCGCCGAGGCGGCGCGTGAAGTGGGGCCATGGATGCCACTGATGACGGCGCTCGGTCGCGTGGCCTCGCGCCTCGTGCCGGCCCCTACGCGCCTGCACATCCGTTACGTGGGCCGTGTGGAAGGCCTCGACACGCGCCCGCTGACCCGCCTGCTGGTGGCTTCGCTGCTCGGCGCGGCCTCGGGCCGTGTCACCCCGGTCAATGCCCTGCAGGAGGCCGTGGGACGCGGGCTGGAAGTAGCCGAAACCGTGGGCGGCGAGGCGAACGGTTTCGACCGTCTCGTGCGTCTGACCATCGAAGGAGAGACCGCGACGGGTCGTGAGGTGAAGCGTGAGATCGATGCCACGCTGCACCGCGCGCCACGGGTCGTCGCGCTCGATGGTGTCGAGATCGAGTTCGATCCCCTCGCGCACGTGCTGCTGATGCGCAACGAGGATCGCCCCGGCATGGTCGGCATCGTCGGTTCGCAGCTCGGCGCGGCCGGCATCAACATCATCAACTTCGCTCTGGGCGCTGCTGGCGATGGTTACGCGCGCGCCGCTATCACTGTTGACCGGCCGATCGACGATGCGCAACTCGACATGCTGCGCGGCACGCCGGGCGTGCTGTCCATCCAGCAGATCTGAACGACAGGAGTGCATCGAATGAAGATCATCCTCGCCCGCCACGGCGAAACCGCATGGAATGCCGAAGGCCGATACCAGGGCCAGGAGGACATTCCACTCTCGCCCATCGGCGAAGGGCAGGCACGGGCACTCGCCGCGCGCCTGCGCGACCTGCCTGTCACGCGGGCCGTGGCCTCGCCGCTGTCACGTGCGTGCCGCACCGCTGCTATCGCCCTGGGAGACCGCGCCGGCATGCTGACCACCGATCCGGGCCTGATGGAGATCGCGCATGGTGAATGGGAAGGCCTGCTCACCAGTGAGATCCTCGAGCGCGACGGTGAGCGCCTGCGCGCCTGGCGCGAAATGCCACACGAGGTGCTGATGCCCGGCGGCGAATCGCTGCAGCGGGTTCTTGATCGTGCCTGGCCTGCCTTCGCGCAGGCCTGCGACGGGCTCTCCACCGACGATACGCTGCTCGTGGTCGCGCACGACGCGGTGAACCGCGTGCTGCTCTGCCGCGTGCTGGGCCTGCCGCTCGCGAATCTCTGGCGCTTCCGGCAGGGCCCGGCCACGCTCAACCTGCTCGAGGGGACATCGGTGGACTCGCTCGAGGTCGTGCGCCTCAATGACTGCGCACATCACACGGCATTCTTCGGCGAAGCCGTGCATCGCGCGCTCTGACCCGCAGCAGCGGAGACGGGTGCGACAATCCGCGCCCGTTCCGCCGCCCGCATCGACCTCCATGAGCACCACCCTCGCCGACTGGCTTCAGCGCATCGAGCAGCAGCATCCGCGCGCGATCGACATGGGCCTTGACCGCGTGCGTGCGGTGTATTCACGGCTGGGCCTGACGCGGCCGGCACCCTGCGTGATCACGATTGGCGGCACCAATGGCAAGGGCTCGACGGTCGCCTTCATCGAGTCGATCGCGCGTGCGTCGGGCCTGCGCGTCGGCGCTTACACGTCGCCGCACCTGCACAGGTACAACGAGCGCGTGCGCATCGACGGAGACGATGTCGGCGATGCCGCCCTCGTCGAAGCCTTTGAAGCGGTCGAAGCCGCGCGTGACGACATCAGCCTGACGTACTTCGAGACCGGCACGCTCGCCGCGCTGTGGCGGTTCGAGCGCACACGCCTGGACCTGGCGATCCTCGAGGTCGGGCTCGGCGGGCGGCTTGATGCGACCAACATCGTGGATCCGGACGTGGCCGTCATCACCACCGTGGACCTGGATCACCAGGATTGGCTCGGGAACGATGTCGAATCGATCGGTTTCGAGAAGGCGGGCATCGCGCGGGCATGGAAGCCGCTGGTGCTGGGTGACGACGATCCACCTTCCAGCGTGTTGCGCCATGCCTATGCCATCGGCGCGCATGTCATCCGCATCGGCTGCGATTTTTTCGTCGATGCGGATGACGGGGAGGAGGGTGATGGCTGGCGCTGGCGCGAAGTCGGCTACTCGCTCGCACTGCCGCGGCCGCAGCTCGACGCTCCCGCGCAGTGGCGCAATGCCGCGGTGGCAATCGCCGCGCTGCGCGCATCCGCACTCGATCCGCCCGACCAGGCCATTCGCGACGGGATCGCGGCCGCCTGTCTCCCCGCGCGTCTCCAGCGCCTGCAGCGGAATGGGGTCGAATACGTGGTCGACGTCGCCCACAACCCGCAGGCGGCGTGGCAGCTGGCGGCCTGGTTGCAGCGCGAGCCCGTCGAGGGCGAAGTTCATGCGGTGTTCGCGGCGCTTGCCGACAAGGACGTGGCCGCCATCGCGAATGCTGTGGATCCGCATGTCGACCATTGGATTGTCGCCGGGCTGCCAGGGCACGGCTCACGCTCCACCGACGCGACCGGGCTGCTCCGCCGGCTGCCCATGGCTATCGCGCAGCGTGCGACGCCAGCGGTTGACGTAGCGGCTGGCCTGGCCGCCCTGAGGGTGATCGTGCGGCCCGGGGACCGCGTGCTGGTGTTCGGCTCTTTCCACACCGCCGCGGAGGCTCTGGAGGCCCTCGGAGCCGAGGCGGACAACCGGCTCGGGCAGGCTTCCGCACGCTGAATGTGCTGACCGGCCGGCGGGGACTGGCAGGGGGCCGCGTATAATTCGGGCGACACGGCGGGCGGCTCCCGCCGCCTGCGGACGCGATGGAAACTGTCCTGAAACAGCGGCTGCTCGGCGCGGCGGTGCTCGTCGCGCTGGCGGTGACCTTCCTGCCGATGCTGGTGACCGATCCGGCGCCCGTGAGCGGAGCGTCCGACGTTCCTCTGAAGATGCCCAGGGCGCCGGAGGGTGCCATGGAGACGCGTGAACTGGCCCTCGTGGAACCGCCAGCGGGTGCGGGCCCGGCCCTGGCCTCGCCGCCTGCACCCCCTGAAGCGGATG
>SCUY01000132.1 GCA_004322525.1 Lysobacter sp.
GCGACTTCTGTGAGGTGTGCGCGTATTCAACCGGGTCTTCGACGGTGATGATATGGCCGGCACTGGTGCGGTTGCGGTGGTCGAGCATGGCCGCGAGCGAGGTCGACTTGCCAGAGCCTGTGCCGCCGACCACGAGGATCATCCCGCGCTTCTGCATCACCAGGTCCTTGAGCACCTCGGGCAGGCGGAGTTGCTCGAAGTTCGGGATCTCCGCGGCGATCGTGCGCAGCACCATGCCGACATGGCCCTGCTGCATGAAGACATTGACGCGGAAGCGCGAGACGCCGGGCAGGGCGATGGCGAAATTGCATTCGAACTGGGTGGCGAATTCATCGCGCTGCTTGTCATTCATCAGCGCGGCGGCGAGCTTTTCGGTGATCGCGCCGGTGAGCTTCTGCGGGCTCAGCGGCATCATCTGCCCGTTGGACTTCATGCTCGGCGGGAAGTCATGCGCGATGAACAGGTCCGAGCCGCCGGCCTTGGCCATCGCGGCTAGCAGCTTGTGCATGTAGTCGCGAGCCTGGTCTTCGGAGAGTTGGGTCATGCGGATCCCGGACGTGCGGTACTGCCTGCGGCTAACGGCCGCGCGCGGCGGCGATGAAGTCCGGCCCCGGCGGTCCGTGCGCCATGTCGCTTTCAGCGTGTGGAGGCGGTGGCGCTTCACCGCGCCACGGCGACGGTACAGCTACCGCTGCGGCTGGCCTTCACTCGAATCAGGCGCCTGTTGCGCGGCAGCGGTCAGGAAGTACGGCTCGACCGTGCCTCGCAACCTGAGCGTCATCGGCTGACCGCGTCGATCCAGCGCCCGCCCGGCGGCCACCCGGATCCAGCCTTCGCTGACGCAGTATTCCTCCACGTCGCGACGCTCCTGCCCGTTGAAGCGGATGCCGATACCGCGTTCGAGCAGCAGCGCCTCGTGATGGGGGCTGCGTGGATCGGTGGCGAGGCGGTCAGGGGGCATGTCGGTCATGGAGGGCCTGGTGGGTGGCGGTGGTGCGTTGCGCATTATCGTCGGGACGGTCCGGGCTGGGCCTATCGTCGCGATCGCCCGGTGCGCTACCGTGCGCGCATGTCGCAGTCGCCACCGTACACACTGGTTTTCGAACCGCGCGTGCATTACCTCTACGCCCGCGTGACGGGCCCGGAGGACACCGCCGAGGTGTCGATCGCCTACTGGGCCGAAATCGCGTCCGAATGCCATGCGCGCGGCACCGAGCGGCTGCTGGTGGAGGAGCGGCTCGAAGGAAACTCGACCGTCGCGGACATGGAGCAGGTTGTCGATGGCCTGCTGGCGCTGGGTTTCCACGATATCCGTGTCGCATTCGTCGACGCGACGGAGGATGCGGCACTGCTCATCGGCTCGGAGATCCGCGTCCAGCAGCATGGGCTCTCCGGGCGGGTTTTCCGGCGCATCGCCGAGGCGGAAGGCTGGTTGCTGGCCGACCTTCCACCCCTGGCCGACTGAACAGGCGACAGGCGGAGATTGCAATTGCGGCGGAAGCGCTCTAGGGTAGCGACGCTGCTCCGGGGGTCACCGTGACCTGTGACCCGATGCTGTAGATCGCTGATCCGCTCCATCGTTGCTAGATCACTCCTTGTGAACAGCGCCATCGCCGCCCCCAGGGCGGCACCATCAATATGTTCCAGGAGTTACACAATGTCCCGTGAAACCGGCACCGTGAAGTGGTTCAACGACGCCAAGGGCTTCGGCTTCATCAGCCGCGAGAACGGCGAAGACGTCTTCGTCCATTTCCGCGCTATCCAGACCCAGGGCTTCAAGAGCCTGAAGGAAGGCCAGCGAGTCTCCTTCACCGTCACGCAGGGCCAGAAGGGCCTGCAGGCCGAAGCCGTCCAGCCGGAGTAATCCGCTGCTGGCCGTCAGGCCAAGTGTCTGAAAAAGCCCGGCTTCGGCCGGGCTTTTTCATGAGCGCCCGGCAATGCGCCCGGCCTTGTCCGAGCAGGCCGGCCGGATGATTGCCACCCGCGCCAGCATGGCGGCCCGTTGCGGCGTTCCGGCTAGGGAGCCACATCTTCGCGCGGCTGCACGCGTACGGCGTTGCCGCCCAGATGCTTCACCTCGTACATGCGGCGGTCGGCCCGCGCGATGAGATCCTCGGCCAGCTCAGGCCCGTGTCCATGGCGGTGAACGGCTACGCCTACGCTCGCCGAAACCGAGACTGCGACCGCTGCGGCGCCGGCGGCCACCGGCCGCGCCAACGCCGCGCGGATTTTCTCCGCCACCTGCCTTGCGTGGGTCTCGGGCTCGCGCACGTTCTCCAGCACGATCACGAATTCATCGCCGCCCAGGCGCGCCACGATATCGGTCTTGCGCACCACGGACACGAGCCGCCGCGCGCACTCGCGCAGCAGGATGTCGCCCGCCTCGTGGCCATGGCGGTCGTTGACCTGTTTGAAGCGGTCAAGGTCGACGAACATGACCACAGTCGCGCCGGCATGGCGGCTGCTGCGGTCGATCGAGCGCGGAAGGCGTTCCATCAGCCCACGACGGTTCGGCAGCCCGGTAAGCGGGTCCTGGCTCGCCTGGTTTTCCAGCATGGCCATCAGGCATTCAAGTTCGAGCGTGCGTTCGGCGACCTTCGCTTCAAGCCCGTCACGCGCCTGCTGCAGCGCCTGCTCGGCGTCAGTGCGCGCTTGGATGTCCAGTACCAGCGCAAGGATGGAACTGACCTCGCCCTGCGCATCGAAGAGCGCGGAGTCGAACCACTCGCAGGCAAGGCGGCGCCCGTCCCGCGTCAGCATGTGCGCGACATGCACGCTGCGCGAATGTTCGCGACGGAACATCGCGTCCATCGCGGCGACCACGCCCGCCGTCTCGTCAGCGGGCAGGAAAGGCCACTGCGACAGGCTGCGTCCGAGCACGTCGTCCTCGGACCAGCCGAACAGTTCGACCGCGCGCCGTGACCATTGGGTGATACGCAGATCGTGGTCGAATTCGATGGCGGCGAGCGGTGAATTGTCCGCATGCAATTGCAGGCGATGCAGGGCGTGGTCCAGCTCCGCGGTGCGCTCGGCGATGCGTCGCTCGAGTTCTTCGCGTTGACGCAGTACCGATTCGCGGCCACGTACCTGCGCGGTGACATCGCGGGCGATGCAGTACAGCCGCGTCCCGACACACCGCGCGTTCCATTCGAGCCACCGATAGCCGCCATAACGCGAGCGCATCCGGTTGCGGAAGCCGGCATCGGCTGCACCGACGCGAACGTCACGCAGGAAGGCGGAGGTGGGCTCGCGATCGTCCACATGCACGAATGCGGTAACCCACTGCCCCGACAGTTCGGTCGCCGCCCAGCCGAGGGTCGTTTCCCAGGCATGGTTGACCTCGACGAGTAATCCATCGACATCGGTGACAGCGAGCAGGTCGGTGGTCAACGTGGAGAACGCATCCGGCTCGCTGGGCGCCTGCATGCTGGCCTCGCGGGCATGCACCAGCAGCAGGCCTTCGTGCGGTCGCGGCCCGGCCGGCGCCATCAGCTCGACCATCACATGGTGGATGCGGCCTTCACGCGCCAGGCGGCAGTCAAGCCGCAGGGCCTCGCGCTCGCCCCGGCGCAGCGCGGCGAGCGCGAGCGCATCGCCAGCGGGATCGCAGGCGAGGAGTGCGGGAAGCGTAGGCAAGGCGCCGCCGACATGGAGCAGGGCATGCAGGGCGGCGTTCGCATGACGCCAGCCTCCTTCGGGATCGACGACACCGATGCCGAAATTCACCGATGCGAACAGCCGGTCGGGTGCGGGCGCCTGATCATCGGCAACGGCTGTCGTCATGCGGCGGCGCCGTGCCGCGGACCACGCGACGCGACGCGCCGGGCCATGAGCATCGCCGCTGGAATCGGAGTCGACATCGCCGCGTCTCGCCCAGGGCCCCGGCCCCACTGTGCGCGAAGGGTGGACCGGCGGGCGCGTCAGTTCAAGTCAAGCGACCCTGCGGCAGGTTCGCAGTGGCCCACGGGGCGGATGTCGATGATCCGGTCAAGGAACAGGTCGACCCAGCCTGCCGTCGCAGGTGCATCGGGCGCGGGCTGCACGATGCGCACGATGGCATTGGAGCCTTCGCCGCCATCCCGATTGAAGAACTGCTGCAGGATTGGACGCGCGGCGACGAGGCCCGCGAACTCGCGGCCATCGTCAAGCCGCAGGGCGACATGCCGGTCGTTCCACAACTCGGCGATCATTGCCTGCAGGCGATCGATGTCGGCCTGGTCGGTATAGACGGTGTCGGCGATGCGCATCTGGCCTCCGGGAGGCGCAGGCTAGGTTGCGGGAGCGCCAGAGCGCGTGAATCCGCCGGCTGTTCACATGGCACAGCCGCTGTGGGCGTGAGCATCGGATGCATCGTCACGCTAGGAGTCGTGCATGCTCCGATACCTGCTGGTTTTCCTTGCCGGTGCCTTGCTGGGCGCCAACATCACCTACTTCTATGCGGGGCGGGATGCGCCGCGTGAGCCCGCGAGCACGGATCGGGCCGCGCCCGCACCCGTCATGCCCATGGGCGCGGCGCCGCAGACGTCGTCCAGTGCGGTGTCGCCGGCCCCGCCGGTGGCCACCGCGCCGCCGCCTGCTCCCACGCCCGGCGGGCTGGTCATTCCGGTACAGGGCATCAAGCCAGACCAGCTCGTCGATACCTATACGCAGAGCCGTGGCGAGGGTCGGGTGCACGATGCGATCGACATCATGGCGTCCACCGGTACGCCGGTAGTCGCTGCGGTCGATGGGCCGGTCGCCAAGCTGTTCACCAGCGCCCGCGGCGGCGTGACGATCTACCAGTACGACCGCGAAGGCAGGCGGGTCTATTACTACGCCCATCTACAGGGATACGTGGACGGGCTGGCGGAAGGGCAGATGCTGCGGCAGGGGCAGGTGATCGGCTATGTCGGCAGCAGCGGCAATGCCGATCCCGCCGCGCCCCACCTGCACTTCACCGTGGGCGATCTCGGCCTTGAGCGGAAGTGGTGGAAGTCGACGCCGGTCAATCCGTATCCCTTGTTGACCGTAGCGCCGCCACGCTGATCAGTGCACGGCCTCCGGGCGGGCGTCGAAGCGCCGCGCGTAGTCACGTTCGTCGGCCACGCGTTCGACAAAGCCCTTGTCGACGTCCGGCGCGCCGTAGACGGCATAGGCGATCCGCCCGTCCCTCATGCCCAGCTGGCGCAGGCGATAGCGCGGCGCGCCGCCACCGGTGTTCTCCGGGTAGTGCAGGGGCGGCCGGGGGCCGTCCAGGTCGAGCTCGCTGTTGTCCACCACGCCACCGACGAAAAGGGCACGCAACATGTTGTCTCCTTCCTCCACCGCAGGGACCGCAGGGTGGACCGTGGTCTGTTCGGGTTGCATGAAGCGAGCGTGGTGATCGCTCCAAGCCGTAGACTGGCGCGCCCGCGCACCCCGGCCACGCGTGAACGATCCCGCCCTCGACGCCCTGCTGCTGCCGTTCAATGACGGCACGTTGCCCCCGCCGCGAGATGCGGCCTTCCTCGGTGCGCGGGATGGTGCCGCGCTCCGGCGCTGGCTGGGCGGTGGCATTGCCTGCGAGCAGGAGTTCCGGCCGGCGGCGGATGCCCTTCAGCAGGCGGGGATCGACGTCGTGCCAGGCGAGCTGCAGCCGCCGGCGCAGTTCGCGACCGTGCTCGTATTGCCGCCGCGCCAGCGCGAGCAGGCGCGCGCACTGCTCGCCCGCGCGATACGGCTCGCCTCACCCGGTGGGCGCGTGGTGGCCTGTTCGGCCAACACCGCCGGTGCACGCTCGATGCAGGACGACCTCGCCGCGCTCGCCGGCGAAGTCGGCGTCACCAGCAAACACAAATGCCGCGTGGTCTGGACCGCCCCGCTGCCGTCGATCACCCCCGGCGGCGTGCTCGATGCCTGGAGTGGGCTTGATGCGGCGCGACCGATCCTCGACGGCCGGTATCTCAGCCGTCCCGGGCTGTTCGCCTGGGACCGGATCGATCCCGCCTCGGCACTGCTAGTCGCGAACCTGCCGGCCGACCTCACAGGCCACGCGGCCGACTTCGGCGCGGGCTGGGGCTATCTCGCCAGCGAGCTGGCCGCCCGCGCGCCCGGCATCCAAGCCATCGACACCTTCGAGGCCCAGGCGCGCGCGATTCCGGTGCTCCAGGCCAACCTCGCTACGATCGCCTCGCGCATGCCGGTGAGGATCGAGTGGGCCGACGTCACGCGCGGCATGGACCGCTCCTACGACGTCATCGTCAGTAACCCGCCGTTCCATGCCGACGACCGCGCCGACCGGCCCGAACTCGGCCAGCGCTTCATCGACG
Source organism: Lysobacter sp. (assembly GCA_004322525.1). Classification (GTDB taxonomy): domain Bacteria; phylum Pseudomonadota; class Gammaproteobacteria; order Xanthomonadales; family Xanthomonadaceae; genus Cognatilysobacter. The sequence continues at coordinate 6,288 of SCUY01000132.1, forward strand.
TCGCGGCCACCTCGCTTCGGCCCGGCGGGCGGTTCTGGATGGTCGCCAACCGCCACCTGCCCTACGAGGCCACGCTCCAATCGCGGTTCAAGAGCGTGCGGGTGGTTGCCGCGGCACGCGGTTTCAAAGTGTTCGAGGCGCTGAAGTGAAACTGCTTCGCCTCGTCGCCAATCTCGGCTACGGCAGCCGCAAGCAGGTCATGCAGTTGTTCCGGGAGGGCGCCGTCACCGATGCAGCGGGCGAGGTGCTGTACGCCGACGATGTGCGTGACCCGCGCGACGTGCGCATCGACGGCGAGCCGCTGGATCCGCCGACCGGCCTCGTCCTGATGCTGCACAAGCCGGTCGGTACCACCTGCTCCACCAGGGATCCGGGCCGGATCATCTACGACCTGCTGCCGCCGCGTTTCCGCCTGCGCTCGCCGCCTCTGTCCACCGTGGGGCGGCTCGATCGGGACACCAGCGGCCTGTTGCTGATGACCGACGACGGCGCGCTGCTGCACCGGATCATCTCGCCGCGTGCCGAGGTATCAAAGGTGTACGAGGCAAAGCTCGCGAACGACCTGCGTGGCGACGAGGCCGCATTGTTCGCCAGCGGCACGTTCCTGCTCGAGGCCGAGACGACGCCGCTCGCGCCCGCGCACCTGGAGGTGATCGGCCCGCGACAGGCGCGGATCACCATCACCGAAGGCCGGTACCACCAGGTGCGTCGCATGTTCGCGGCGGTCGGCAACCACGTCGATGCGCTGCATCGCAGCCATGTCGGCGGGCTGGGGCTAGGGGATCTCGCGTGCGGGACGTGGCGGCTTCTTGACCCGCAGGCGATCGGTTCGATCTTCGGACGCCGTTCGCCCTAGCGCCGGTGGCCGCGGCTCACCCGGCACGCCTGTGCAGCTGGAATACCTCGTCGATACCGATTCCCAGCGCTTCGGCGATGAGGAACGCCACCTCGAGCGAGGGCGAATACTTTTCACCTTCAATGGCGATGATGGTCTGGCGCGTCACGCCCGCCGCGTCGGCGAGGTCCTGCTGCGTGATGCCGGCATCCTGCCGTAACTGCTTCAGCCGGTTGCTGAGGCGTCGGGTCGACTTGCCCACACTCAGACGCCGCGTCGGTAGAGCAGCAGCCGCGTAGCGATTTCCAGTGCCTGCGATACCACCCAGGACCCGAACAGCACGTGCACGAAGGCGAAGTTGCCGGGTACCTGCAAGGCGGTCAGCAGGGCGAGCAGCACGCCTGTCGCCAGCGCATATGACCCGACGCGCGATGCGCGCAGGTCGATCATCGTGTCGCGCTCGTCGTGTTGCACACCGCGCGCGATTTCGCGCTGGTTAGCCGTAGCGAGGAGCGCCTGGCCGACGATCTGCAGGATCACGAGCGTCACGATCGCGCCGACGAAGCGAGCCATGTCCGTGGCCCCCACCTCCGGCCCGCGAGTCGGTAGCACCTTGGCGAAGTAATTCCCGTAGACGAGCACGAGTGACACCAGCACGAACCACTCGCTTTTTTCCTTGAACGAGATCCGCATTGCCTTTCCCCGTAATGTAAGAAATAACTTACAT
>SCUY01000133.1 GCA_004322525.1 Lysobacter sp.
ATCGCGATTGCGTCCGGCGGACAGGCGCAGCGTTGCGGTCTGTGAGGGCGTCCACGCAAGGTTGCCGCCTACGACCTGCTGCACGATCCGCGAACGGTTCACGTAGCTGCCGTCGTAGTGGTTTTCCGCCTGGGCACGCAGTGCATGGGCGTCGAATTCAAGCACGTCGGTGATGTCCATCCCGCCGCGCAGCGAAACGGAATCGCGCTTGTAGCCGTCGCGGTCGGGCTCGTTGGTGAAACAGCCGCCGGCATCCATCCATGAATTGAAATAACCGCGGCAGGCATTGATGCCGCGGGTCTGCTGGCGCGAATAGTCCGCGCCGAACCAGCCACGCCCGATGCGACCGCCGATGCCGGCGCTTGACTCGTAGGTGTCGTTGCTGCCGGCGCCGATGGAGAAGCGTGGTGTCATCGCGCCCGTGTCGCGACGGGTGAAGATCTGGATGACGCCGCCGATCGCCTCGCTTCCGTACAGGCTCGAACGCGGGCCACGCACGATCTCGATGCGCTCGATCAGCTCGACCGGAATGTCCTGGAATGAAACCAGACCCGACGTGGCCGAGCCCATGCGCACACCATCGACAAGCACGAGTACGTGGTCGGATTCGCTGCCGCGCATGAACAGCGTGGTGAGCTTGCCGAGCCCGCCCTGGTTGCCGATCGAGATGCCGGCACGGCCGCGCAGCAGGTCGGGAAGCGAACGCGCCTGGCTGCGCTCGATCTGTTCGCGGTTGATTATTTCGACGGCGGCGAGTACGTCGCGCACCGCGACGGGTGTGCGGTTGGCGGTGACGACCACGCCGTCCAGCGTTTCAGCTTCGTCGCCGGCAACGGCGATGACGGGCACGGCGAGGATGGCCAGCACGGCCATGGAAAGGGTTCGAAGCATCATCGGGATATCTCCAGCGGGCACGGCCCCACGCCGTGCAGTAAAGGAAATCGCGTGGAGAGAGCGGGCACGGAGAACACGCGGCATGGCGCATCGTTCCGCCGCGACGCCCTCCGCCTCGCAATCAGTGAACTTCCAGGCCGGTCTCCGGGCTCGCGAGGGGATGGACGTATCCATCCGTCCACGGCGCCTTCCCGTGACGTGATGTCACAGTGGCCGATGCCGTGGATGCACTCGCTTACCGTTGCGGGGGCAGCGCCGGGCTGGCGGACCTTCTCGATCGCGCGTCACCGGCTTCCCGTTTCAACCTTCGGCCGGACGGCCTCGGGTCACCTGAAAGCGCGCGCAGTCTACGCCAGGGCGGCGCCACGTGCGTGGCGCCATGTTCGTGTCGCAGAGGGAGGCAGGGGATCAGACCGTAGAGCGGCGAGTGCTCAGGACGCGAGATCCGCGCCCATCGTGGTCACGCATTCGGATGCCGCGGGCATCCGGCACGGAGAAGGCAGCAGGGCGATCGCCGCCTGTGCCTGGGTGGCGAGATCGGCGCGGCGCGCGATGTCGACGTGCTGCCAGTGACAGCCGGTGAGTACACCTTCCAGCGCATACAGCAGGTTGAGGCTGGGCTTGAAGCCTGCGCGCTTGACGCGCATGAACGCCTCCAGCGCGCCGATCGCGGCAATGTCCTCATGCGTGCGCAGGCCGACCTGTCGCAGCCAGGCTGCCGATTTCCCGCCGATTCCCAGGGTTTTTGGCGCCGCGTCCATGCCTTACTCCAGCGAATCGACGAAGGCTGTCGCGATCGCTTCGAGGCCATGCTGGTCATCGGCATCGAAGCGGCCGGGTTCCGGGCTGTCGAGGTCGAACACGCCAATCAGCACGCCGGATTTCGACACCAGCGGGACGACGAGTTCCGATCGCGAGGCCGAGTCGCAGGCGATGTGGCCGGGGAAGGCATGCACGTCGGCCACGCGCTGCGTTGTGCGCGTGGAGGCCGCGGCGCCGCAGACCCCCTTGTCGAGCGGAATGCGCACGCAGGCCGGCAAGCCCTGGAAGGGGCCCACCACCAGCTCGCTGCCGTCGAAGAAATAGAAGCCGACCCAGTTGAGCGATGGCAGCGCGTGGTAGACCAGCGCGGCCAGGTTCGCCGAATTGGCAATGCGGTCCCGCTCGCCATGCAGCAGGCCGCGCGCCTGGTCGTGGAGTTGCGCGTACTGCTCGGACTTGCTGCCCGAGAGAGTGGAAGCGGTGAACGTCATGCGGGAAGTCTAGCAGCGGGGTCCAGGGTGACGGCCGTGGCAAACGTCACCATGTTGCGCCGGCACGCGCGATCCCTTCAGCAGGGCTCCATACACCGCGCTGATGGGGTGACTTTCTGCCCGGGCGGGCCTCTTTGCCATAGCTATACTCATCAGTGCATAAATGTAGCTGCAGCCCGTCCCGAGGATCGTCGCGACGGTGACCGCCCTGACTGGAGCCTTTCGATGAGCCTCGACGCGCGCATTCCCCTCGTGGCTGGCGTGCTGGCACTGCTGCTCGCTGGCTGCGGGAAAGGCCCGGCGCAGGCCGGTGGCCCTCCCGGTGGCGCCATGCCGCCGGCCGAGGTCGGCGTGATAGTGGCCACCCCGGCGCGTGTGCCGTTGATCAAGGACCTGGTCGGCCGCCTGGCACCATTCCGCAGCGCCGACGTGCGCGCCCGCGTGCCGGGCGTGCTGCAGCGGCGTGTCTACGAGGAGGGTTCCGACGTCCGCCAGGGCGATGTGCTGTTCGTGATCGACCCGACCCAGCTGCAGGCGGAGACAAGCGCCATGCAGGCCGGGCTCTCGCAGGCTGAAGCGACCTATGCCAATGCGCGTGCCGCGGCCGCCCGCGCGCGCCAGTTGGCGCCGGGCAGATTCATCTCCCGCGCCGACCTCGACAATGCGCTCGCCGCGGAGCGCAGCGCTGCCGCCGCGGTACAGCAGGCGCGCGCCGCGGTGTCTAGCTCACGGATAAGCCTGGGGTTCGCTACCGTGCGCGCCCCGATCAGCGGCCGTGCCGGGCGCCAGCAGGTGACCGAGGGCGCGCTGGTCGGGCAGGGCGCGCCCACGCTGCTCACCACCGTCGACCAGATCGACCCGCTGTACGCGAATTTCTCCATCAGTCTGGCCGAGCGGGAACAGCTGCGCACCGCGCAGGACGGTGGCGAGCCCGGCGATACCGACGTGCAGGTGCTGCTGCCCGATGGAACGCCGTATGCGCACCGCGGCCGCCTCGATTTCTCCGGGGACGTTGTCAACCCGGCTACTGGCGCGATCTCGTTGCGCGCGCGCGTACCCAACCCCGACCATCGCCTGCTGCCCGGCACGTACGTCACCGTGCGCGCCGCGCTTGGCCGGCAAAGCGGTGTCTTCCTGGTGCCGCAGGCCGCCGTGCAGCGCGATGCCACGGGCGCCTACGTCCTGGTGGTGGGCGCCGACGGCAAGGTCGCGCGCAAGGACATCGGTGCCGATCGCGCGCAGGCCGGTTTCTGGGTAGTGGACCGCGGCCTCGCCCCGGGCGACCGGGTAATCGTCTCCGGCCTGCAGCGTGCGCAGCCGGGCTCACCGGTCAAGGCCGTGCCGTGGCAGCCCGAGACGCCTGCGCCTGCCGCCGCGGCGCCCGCGGCGCAGGGCTGACCCGCCATGTCCCGCTACTTCATCGACCACCCGGTGTTCGCCTGGGTGATCGCGATCATGATCGTGATCGCCGGCCTGTTGTCGATCCGCGGGCTCGGCGTCGAGTCATATCCGAACATCGCACCGCCGCAGGTGGGCGTGTCCGCGACGTATCCGGGCGCGAATGCCGAGACGGTCGAGCGCGCGGTGACGCAGATCATCGAGCAACAGCTCAGCGGCATCGACAACCTCGACTATTTCAGTGCGTCATCCGGCTCCGACGGATCGTCTTCACTGAGCCTCACGTTCAAGCCCGGCACCGATCCCGACATCGCGCAGATGCAGGTGCAGAACAAGGTCGCGCAGGCCGCACCGCGCCTTCCCGGCGACGTGGTGCAACAGGGTGTCGTGGTGGCGAAGGCGGACGCAGGCTTCCTGCTGGTGGTGGCGTTGCGCTCGTCCGATCCATCGATCGGCCAGCTGGTCCTTGCCGATCGATGG
>SCUY01000134.1 GCA_004322525.1 Lysobacter sp.
GCTCTTCCGATCTCGCGTGCAGCGAGCTTCTGCGCCAGTTCTTCCGTCGCGATCTTGGTGCGTGCGAACACGATCATCGCGTCGAAGGCCTCGGCCTCCAGCACGCGCGTGATCGCATCGAGCTTGTGGTGCCCGCTGACCGAACAGAAGCGCTGGCGGATGTTCGCCGCGGTGGTGGTCGTCGACTTGATCGCGACTTCCACCGGCTCCTTGAGGTATGTCTGCGCGATACGGCGGATCGGCGGCGGCATGGTCGCGGAGAACAGGGCGACCTGCCGCGTCGGCGGCGTGGCATCGAGTACCGCCTGCACGTCGTCGATGAAGCCCATGCGCAACATCTCGTCGGCTTCGTCCAGCACGATGCAGCGCAGCGCCGACAGGTTCAGCGTGCCGCGCTTGAGGTGGTCGATGACGCGCCCTGGCGTACCGACAACGACATGCACGCCGCGCTTGAGTGCGGTGAGCTGCGGCGCATAGCCCTGCCCGCCATAGATCGGCAGCACCTGGAAGTTCGGCAGGTAATGCGCGTACTTCTGGAAGGCCTCGGCGACCTGGATGGCCAGTTCGCGGGTCGGGCAGAGCACGAGGGCCTGCGGAGCGGCCTTGGCCGGGTCGATCTGCGCGAGGATCGGCAGCGCGAAGGCGGCGGTCTTGCCGGTGCCCGTCTGCGCCTGGCCGATCACGTCGCGGCCGGCCAGCAGCGGCGGAATCGTCGCGGCCTGGATGGGGGAGGGCGTCTCGTAGCCGACGTCCGCCAGCGCGCGCAGCAGCGGCGCGCCGAGGGCGAGGTCGGTGAAGTTGACGGAAGGGATGTCCATTTCGGCGCTCATGGCAGCCTGCGGCAGCGCCGGGCGAGCCGGTCGGGGGCGGGAAGTCTACTCGCTGCCGGTGGCGTGCCCTGTCGAAACGCCGCTGCGACACCCGTCGCGACGTTCATTGCAGCACCGCTAGCATGGCTCCATGCCGAGACCCGACACGTCGCCATTTCCGCCCGCAGCACAGGCCCCGGGGCCGCCTGTCCCACCGCTGCATGCCCTGCGATTCGACAACCGGCTGGTCGAAGAACTGCCTGGCGATCCGCGGACCGACGCCGGCCGACGGCAGGTGCACGGCGCGATGTGGTCGGCGGTCGAGCCCACGCCCGTTTCCGCCCCGCGGGTGCTGGCCGTATCGCGTGAGATGCTCGACACGCTCGGGATCGACGAATCCGAGGTTGCGACAGCCGGGTTCGCTGCGGTGTTCGGCGGCAATGCGCTGCTGCCCGGCATGCGGCCCTATGCGGGCAATTACGGCGGCCACCAGTTCGGCCACTGGGCCGGGCAGCTCGGCGATGGACGTGCGATCACGCTGGGGGAAGTGTTGACCGCCGGCGGCGAGCGCTGGGAGCTGCAACTCAAAGGCGCGGGCCCGACACCGTATTCGCGCACCGCCGACGGCCGCGCCGTGCTGCGCTCATCGGTGCGCGAGTTCCTGTGCAGCGAGGCGATGCACCACCTCGGCGTGCCGACGACGCGCGCGCTCAGCCTCGTCGGCACTGGCGATGCAGTAATGCGCGACATGTTCTACGACGGCCACCCCGCGCCGGAGCCCGGGGCGATCGTCTGCCGTGTCGCGCCCTCCTTCCTGCGCTTCGGGCACTTCGAGCTCCCGGCTTCGCGCGGGGAGACGGGCCTTCTCCAGCAGCTGGTGGGTTTCTGCATCCGCCGCGACTATCCGCATCTCGACGCTGCGTCTCCCCACGTGCTCGGCGACTGGTTCGGCGAGGTCTGCGAACGCACCGCGGTGATGGTGGGCCACTGGATGCGCGTCGGCTTCGTCCATGGCGTGATGAACACCGACAACCTGTCCATCCTCGGCTTGACGATCGACTACGGGCCCTACGGCTGGATCGACAATTTCGACCCCGACTGGACGCCGAACACCACCGATGCGCAGCACCGCCGCTACCGTTTCGGCCAGCAGGCGGCGGTCGCGTACTGGAATCTTGGCCGTCTGGCGGCGGCTCTCGCTTCGCTCGACGGGGCTGTCGAACCGCTGCAGGCGGGGCTCGCCCGGTTCGTGTCCCGCTACGAGGCCAGCGAACGCCAGACCACGACGGACAAGCTCGGCCTGGACGGCTGGCGGGATGGCGACCAGCCCCTGATGGATGATCTGCAGGCGTGGATGCACGAGGCCGAGGTCGACATGACCCTCTGTTTCCGTGCACTGGCGGACGTCGACCCGCAGGTGCCCGATGCCGGCATCTTCCAGCACGCGTTCTACGACGAGGCCCGGCGCGATGCCGGCCGGCCGGCGCTCGACGCCTGGCTGCACCGCTATGCCGCGCGCCTGCTCGACGGCGCCCAGGACCCCACAGCGCGGCGCGAGCGGATGCGCCGGGTCAATCCGCGCTACGTGCTGCGCAATTACCTCGCACAGGAAGTGATCGACCGGGCCACGGCCGGCGACCCTTCGGGCATTGCCGAACTGCTGGAAGTCCTGCGGCGGCCGTATGACGACCAGCCTGGCAATGAGCGTTTCGCGCAGCGCCGGCCGGACTGGGCGCGCGAGCGCGCCGGTTGCTCGATGCTGTCCTGCAGTTCGTGAGGGATCAGCGCCGGGTCCGTAGAATGGGCGAATGCCCCTGATCACACTCCAGGCGGTCGACTACAGCGTCGGCGGCCCACTTCTGCTTGAACGCGTCGACCTTTCCATCGAACCCGGCGAGCGCATCGCGGTGATCGGCCGGAACGGCGCCGGCAAATCCACCCTGCTCAAGCTGCTCGATGGCGAGATCCACCCGGACGATGGAGAGATCCGCCGGCAGGATGGCCTCAGCGTGGCCCGTCTCGAACAGGAGGTGCCTGCCGACACGGCCGGGCAGGTCTTCGACGTGGTCGCCGGCGGCCTCGGCGAGCAGGGTGCGCTGCTCGCGCGCTTCCATCACCTGAGTGCGGCGGCGACGCTGGATACGGATGCGCTGGCCGAGGTGCAGGCGCGCATCGAGGAAGCCGGTGCCTGGTCGCTCGACCAGCGCGTCACCGAGACCCTGACGCGGCTATCGCTCGATGGCGAGCTGCCTTTCGCCGGGCTGTCGGGCGGCATGCGGCGCCGCGTGATGCTGGCGCGTGCGCTGGTGTCCTCGCCCGACGTGCTGCTGCTGGACGAACCCACCAACCACCTGGACATCGAATCGATCGACTGGCTCGAGACATTCCTCAAGGGATGGCGCGGCTCACTGGTATTCATCACCCATGACCGGCGCTTCATGCGTTCGCTGGCGACGCGCATTGTGGAAATCGATCGCGGCAGCGTGACCAGCTGGCCCGGCGACTGGGACAACTACCTGCGCCGCCGTGAAGAACGCCTGCATTCGGAAGCGCAGGAGAACGCGCGCTTCGACAAGTTGCTGGCGCAGGAAGAAGTGTGGATCCGGCAGGGCATCAAGGCGCGCCGCACGCGCGACGAAGGCCGCGTTCGCCGGTTGAAGGCGCTGCGTGACGAACGCTCGCAGCGGCGCGACCAGACCGGCCGCGTGCGCATGGAGACATCGAATGCCGATGCCTCCGGCCGCAAGGTGGCCGAAGCCAAGG
>SCUY01000135.1 GCA_004322525.1 Lysobacter sp.
CTTCCGATCTCCGCGTCACCGACCCGCGCTACGGGAACGGTTATGGCTACGACCCGCGGTACGGCAACAGCAACGGTTATGACCCGCGTTATGGCAACACACCGCCCTATGGCCGTGCATACGGCTATAACGGAAACAATGGGCAGCGCGTCAAATGCAACAAGCACGGCAAGTGCAAGGCGACGTACTACGACGATCGCTACTCCCAGCGCGACCGTCATGACGAGGATCGCTATGCCTATGGCCGCGGTCGCGATCATCGCGAGCATGACGACGACGATTGATGCCTGAGCGTCTCGCGCACCAACCGGAAGCCACGGCCCTGCCGTGGCTTCCTTCGTTGAGGCGGCCGGCGCATCATGATGGCTTCACGTGCGCAGCGGAGCATCCTCGGCCGCGGAGTCTGGAGAAGCCCTGTGAACCGGATCATTCGCCACGTCCTGCTCGCCGGCGCACTGGCGGTTTCCGCAGGCGCCGCTTTCGCGCAGGACGCCCCGGGGGGCGAGCCGCGCACAGGTGACGCCCGGCTGGATACCTGGCTCGGGGATATCAACCGGTACGGCGAACGCTATCCGGATGCATTTGTCGACGAGCTCGTGCGCTACCACGCCGCGCCGCGTGCACTCGTGCTCGAACTCCTGCGGGAACGGAGCTGGCCCCCGGGTGACGTCTATTACGCCTGTGCCCTAGCCATTCACATCGGCCGTCCGTGCCGGGCCGTGGTCGATGAACATGAGCGGGATCGCGCGTCCGGCTGGGCCGCGACCGCACTCCGGCTGGGGCTCGTTGGAGGGAGCAGGTCGTCGGCGCTGGAGGCCGTCAAGCAGGGCTTCGTGGCGACGTACGCGCGCTGGGGACGCCCGCCCCGGCCGCACAGCGGGCGCGACGGGGAAGTGCCGGCGGACGATGCAGCACCGGCTGGCGACCACAAATAACGGCCACGTTGTTGCCGGCGCAAGGCTTGGCGGCAGCGACTGGAGGGGCAGACGTATTGCAGACCCATCGCCCCATCGCTGACGGTTGGGACCGGACTGGGCCCTACCCGTTTATCGGAGAGCTGCACCGCCTGAAAGAAAAAACGAAGAAAAGCCGACCGCGCTCAAGGCACGGCCGGCTTGGATCCTGCTGTCAGCAGCGTGCCGGTATCCCGGCGACGCGGCTCAATACATGCGCTGGCGCTTGGTGACGTCGCGCGACGTACGGCGCGACTGACGCTTCACCGCCGCGGCGGCCTTGCGCTTGCGCTCCTGCGTCGGCTTCTCGTAGAACTCGCGCTTGCGGGTTTCAGCGAGGACACCAGCCTTCTCGCAGGTGCGCTTGAAGCGGCGCAGGGCAAACTCGAAAGGCTCGTTTTCGCGGACTTTGACGCTCGGCATACGGTATCTCGTCTCTGGGGACCGCCGGGCTCAGGCCAGGCGAGCCGCCTATGATATCGGCCAGGCCGTGCGGCCCGCAAGCGTCGCCCACCGCACGTCGCAATCCGCGACGCGCAGCCTCCAGCCCGCCCACCTGAACAGGCAAGTCATTGAACGTCCTCGGCATCGAAACCAGTTGCGACGAAACCGGCGTGGCCGTCTACGACACGCGCACCGGCCTGCGCACGCATGCCGTGTACAGCCAGATCGCCCTGCATGCCCAGTACGGCGGCGTGGTGCCCGAACTCGCCAGCCGCGACCATGTCCGCAAGCTGCTGCCGCTGATCCGGCAGACCCTCGCCGACAGCGGCCTCGCCATCCGCGACCTCGACGGCGTCGCCTACACCGCCGGGCCGGGGCTGGTCGGGGCACTGCTGGTGGGGGCCGGGGTCGCTCGATCCTTGGCCTGGGCCCTCGACGTCCCCGCCATCGCCGTCCACCACATGGAGGGCCACCTGCTCGCGCCGCTGATGGACGATCCCGCCCAGCGGGAGGCACTGCATGCCGGCCGCGCGCCGGAGCCCTTCGTGGCCCTGCTGGTTTCAGGTGGCCACACCCAACTGGTCGGGGTGGAGGGGGTCGGCCGCTACCGGCTGCTGGGCGAGACGCTCGACGACGCCGCAGGCGAGGCTTTCGACAAGACCGCCAAGATGATGGGCCTGCCCTACCCGGGCGGCCCGCAGCTGGCCGCAATCGCCGAGCACGGCCGGCCCGGCGCCTTCACCTTTTCCCGCCCAATGACCGACCGGCCCGGGCTCGACTTCAGCTTCAGCGGCCTGAAGACACAGGTGTTGCTGGCGTGGAAGGCCGCCGACGGCACCGATGCGACCCGTGCCGACATCGCCCGCGGCTTCGAGGACGCCGTCGTCGAGACGCTCGCGATCAAGTGCGACCGCGCGCTGCAGGCGACCGGCTACCGGCGGCTGGTGGTCGCCGGCGGCGTGGGTGCCAACCGCCGGCTGCGCGCGCGGCTCGCAGAACTGGCAACGCGACGCGGCGCGGTGGTCGGCTTCCCGCCGCCCGTCTTGTGTACGGACAATGGCGCGATGATCGCCTTCGCGGGCGCGCTGCGGCTGCAGGCCGGCCAGCAGGCCGGCATGGAGGTCCATGTGACGCCTCGTTGGGATATGGCCACGCTGCCGCCGGTCGTTATCGGGGAGTCGCAGCAGGTCGGATGATCGGCATTCGGGGCCGGCGCTGGCTTTTTTGCGTCGATGAAGGGGACGCGATGCGCGTGATTGCTGATCCCGCCGCCCGGATGCCACCATCGGCCCGGTAGCTGACTCGCCGCACGCTCCCGACGCTCACGAACCCACCGGCCACCGCATGGATCACGTTTTCATCGAAGGCCTCGAAATCGAAGCGCTGATCGGCATCTACGACTGGGAACGCCGCGTGCGCCAGCCGCTGGTATTCGACATCGAGATGGCGTTCGACAACCGGGTGCCCGCGGCCAGCGACGACATCGCCCACACGCTCGACTACAAGGCGGTGAGCACGCGTATCCGCGAGTTCGTGTCCGCCTCGGGCTTCGGCCTGGTCGAGACGCTCGCCGAGCGCGTCGCGGAGATGCTGCTGTCCGAGTTTCCGGTGCAGCACCTGAGGCTCAAGCTCGGCAAGCCCGGCGCGGTGCGCGGTGCACGTGCGGTGGGCGTGTCGATCGAGCGCAGCCGCGCGTGACGCAGGCTTCGGGCGGCCGCGCCTATCTGAGCCTGGGCAGCAACGTCGCGCCCGAGCCCCATTTGCGCGCCGCGATCGCCGCGCTGCGGGCGCGTTTCGGTGACGTCGTGCTCTCGCCTGTCTACCGCACACCGGCTGTCGGCTTCGACGGCCCGGCGTTCCTCAACGCCGCCGCGATCATCCACAGCGACCTCGAGCCGCAGCCGCTCAACGACTGGCTGCATGCTCTGGAGGATGCACAGGGCCGCGACCGCAACGGCCCGCGCTTCGGCGACCGCACGCTGGACATCGATATCGTGCTGTTCGACGACCGCGTGCTCGAGGGCGAAGGCCATCTGCGGCTTCCGCGGCCCGAACTCGTGCAGGCCTTCGTGCTGCGTCCGCTTGCCGACATCGCGCCCGGCGTGGTGGTGCCGGGCACCGGGCGCACGCTCGCGCAGCTGTGGGCAGCGCATGCCGATCGCGACACGCCGGTCGAACGCGCCGAGCTCGACTGATCAACCCGCGACGAGCCGCCCGCCATCGACCGCGATGACCTGACCCGTGCAGTACGTCGCGTCGAACAGCAGCCAGCGCACCGCCTCCGCCACTTCCATGGGCGTGCCGATTCGCTCCAACGGCGTGCGCGCGAGCATGCCGTCGCGCGCGGCAGCGCCGCCGCCGCCGGGGGCTTCCGGCCAGAGGATCGCGCCGGGCGCCACTGCGTTCACCCGCACCTCGGGGCCGAGCTCGAGCGCGAGCGCGCGTGTCGCCATCACCAGCGCGGCCTTCGCCATGCAGTAGACGCTATGCCCCGGCAGCGGCCGCTCGGCATAGACATCCACCAGGTTGACGATCGCCCCGCGTGCCGCGCGCAGATGCGGCGCGGCAGCCTGCGACAGGAACAGCGGTGCGCGTGCATTCGCGCCCATCAATTCGTCCCAGTCGGCCGGCGTGATATGCCCGAGCGGTGTGGAACGGAAGCCCGATGCGTTGTTCACCAGTCCATCGAGGTGGCCGAACCGTCCCACGGCTCGCGCTATCAACTCCGGCAGCCGATCGAACTCGGCGAGGTCGGCACGCAAGGCGAGCACGCTGCCCGCACGGCGCTGTTCTAGTTCGTCGACGAGCGCGGCCATGTCGTCCTCCGCACTGCGGTAGTGAAGCGCGAGGTCGCAGCCGGCGGCGTGCAGGCAGCGTGCGATGTCCGCGCCGATGCGGCGGGCCGCGCCGGTCACCAGCACCACGCGGTGCGGTACACCCTTCTGTGATGTCGCCTGCATGCGACGCTCCTTCAGTGACGCTGCCGTATCCTGCGGAAGTCTCCCATGCATGACGCTCCGATGCCGCACGCAGCCTCCGGGCGCACCGCGACCCCGCTTCCGCCACCCACCGCCGAGGCCGCCGCGCACAGCCAGCGCCTCGCGGCGGCGATCGGCGACGAGATCGCCGCGAACGGTGGCGCGATCCCTTTCTCGCGCTTCATGGAGCTCGCGCTCTATGCGCCCGGGCTCGGCTATTACAGCGCCGGCGCGACCAAGTTCGGCGAAGCCGGAGATTTCGTCACCGCGCCCGAGCTCGGGCCGGTGTTCGCGGCCTGCGTGGCCGATGCGGTCGCGCCGGTACTGCGGCAACTCGGACCAGGCGCGCTGATGTTCGAACTCGGTGGCGGCACCGGGTCCTTCGCGCAAGTGGCGCTCATGCGGCTGCTCGAACTCGATGCACTGCCTTCGCGCTACCTGATCCTCGAACCCAGCGCACAGTTGCGCGAACGCCAGCGCGCGCGGCTGTTCGAACAGCTGCATCCGATGCTGTTCGCGCTGGTGGAATGGGTGGATGGCCCGATTCCGCATGACTGGCAAGGCGTGCTGTTCGCGAACGAGGTGCTCGACGCCCTGCCCACGCCGCGCTTCGCGATCCGCGGCCGGGAAGTGCTGGAGCATCACATCGCGACCGATGGCGGCCGCTTCGTCGCGCAATGGCGCCCGGCCGATGCGATGCTCTGCCGCGCGGTTCGCCACATCGAGCAGGGGCTCGGGCGTGCGCTGCCCGATGGCTACCAATCGGAAGTTCTACCGCAGCTGCCGTACTGGATCCAGGCCGTGTCCGGTGGCATGCAGCGCGGCGCGATGCTGTTCGTCGACTACGGCTATGCGCGCAGCGAGTACTACCAGCCCGGCCGCGACGAAGGCACCGTGCGCGCCTTCTACCGTCATCACCTGCATGCGGACGTGCTCGCCTGGCCGGGCCTGCAGGATGTCACCGCCTCGGTCGATTTCACCGCACTGGCCGAAGCCGGGCTCTCGGCCGGCTTCGATCTGGCCGGTTACTGCTCGCAGGCAAATTTCCTGCTGGGCAATGGGCTCGCCGGCGTGCTCGCACGCATCGAGCAGATACCCGACGAGGCCGAACGCCTGCGTCGCACCGGCGAGGTGAAGCGGCTCACCCTGCCGGCCGAGATGGGCGAGCGATTCCAGGCGATGGGCTTCGAGAAAGACGTCGAATTCGGCATTGCCTTTCTCGCGGGTGACCTGAGCCACCGGCTGTGAAGTCATCTACGCGGTACGGGCGGCGCGCAGCATTCGCCTTGTGGCTGGCGATGTTCACGGCGATCGCGATCGGTTCGCTGCTGCCCGCGAATGATCTCCCGGCACCTGCGTTCAAAGGCATCGACAAGCTCGAACACATGCTGGGGTACGCGATTCTCTCCGGCTATGCGGTGCTGCTGTTCGAGCGGCCACGAAGCCGCTGGCTCGCGACACTCGCAGTGGTCGGTTTCGGTGTGCTGATCGAAGGTGCCCAGGGCTGGCTCACCACCAGCCGCGAAGCGGACGGTCTCGATGTGCTCGCCAACAGTGCAGGCGCGCTGCTCGGGCAGTTGCTGGCATTCACGCGCATCGCCGGGCGCTTCGCATGGCCGCTTTCACGCTCCGATGAACCGCCGCTGTGATGCATGCGCTGCGCATGAGGACAGCGAAAATCGCGTGATAACCTCGCTGCGATGAGCCTGAAAAACTTTTTCCTGCGTATCTCGGCAGTCGCGTTCACGCTGGTCGCGGCCGGTTGCGCGATGCCGCCGCCCACGTCGCTGCCGACTCCACCGGCCACCTCGCCCGCGCCCGGTACGAATCCCTTGCCGCCGGCGTACCCGAAGATGCCGCTCGAGCAGGCGCGCGCGATGTTCGTGCGCGACACCGCTGCCGCGTACGGGCTCGATCCGCAGGCGATCCGCGCAGTGCTGGATCGCGCCGAGATCCGCGAGGGCATCATCAACGCAATGGCGCGCCCGGCCGAGGCCAAGCCATGGCGCGACTACCGGCCCATCTTCATGACCGAAGCCCGTATCGCTGGCGGGCGCAAGTTCATGGCCGACAATGCCGATGCACTCGCACGCGCCCAATCGCGTTTCGGCGTGCCGGCCGAGATCATCACCGCGATCATCGGCGTCGAGACCAGCTATGGCGCGAACAAGGGCAGCTACCCGGTGGTCGATGCGCTGTACACGCTCGCCTTCGCGTATCCACGCAGCGGCGATCCAGCCAAGGCCGAACGCGAGGATCGCCGCGAGGCGTTCTTCCGCGGCGAACTGGCGCAGCTGTTCGCGCTCGGCAAGGAAACCGGCTTCGACATCAGCCAGCTCAAGGGCAGTTATGCCGGTGCGATGGGCTGGGGCCAGTTCATGCCGTCGAGCTACCGCGAATTCGCGGTGGACGGTGATGGTGATGGCAAGCGTGACCTGTTCAACAGCACCGACGACGTGTTCGCCTCGATCGCCAACTACTTCGTGAAGAAGGGTGGCTGGGTGCGCGGTGCGCCAGTCACGGTGCGCGCCGCGCATGATCCGGCAATGGCCGCTTTCGAGCCCGAAGCACTCGATCCGATCTACACGCTGGCTGAACTGCGTGCGCAGGGCTACCGGCCGCTTGGCGCCGTGCCGGCCGGGGCGCCGATGGTGCCGCTGCGCTTCGATGGCGCGTCGGGGCCTGAATACTGGCTCGGCTTCCGCAATTTCTACGCGATCACGCGCTATAACATCTCCAAACATTACGCGATGGCGGTGTACCAGCTGGCCGAGTCGATCGCCGGCCGCGACATCCCGCCATTACCTGTCGCTTCGGGAACCGCTCCGGCCCAATGAAGAACGTTTTCATCGCCACGCTCTGCCTGGGCCTGGCCGCCTGCGCGGGTGCGCCCCGCAAACCCGTCGTACCCGCACCCGTCGTCATCCTCGCCCCGC
The DNA here is from genome assembly GCA_004322525.1 of Lysobacter sp. Taxonomy (GTDB): domain Bacteria; phylum Pseudomonadota; class Gammaproteobacteria; order Xanthomonadales; family Xanthomonadaceae; genus Cognatilysobacter. The sequence continues at coordinate 7,312 of SCUY01000135.1, forward strand.
CGCCTGCGGTCGCCGGGGGCTGTGGCGGGTCTCCCTATGCACCGGCTGAAGAAGACATCACCAAGCGTGGGGATTACGTCGCCGGTGGCCTGTACCGCCCGGGCGAGCGCGACCGCACGCCATTGTCGATCCCGGACGTCGCCTGCATTCCCGAGCCACAGGTGGTCGACCTTCCGCGCTCGAAGCTGGGCAACCGGCCCGTGTACACCGTGCTTGATCGCGAATACCGCGTGCTCGACGACACGCGCGGTTTCGCGGAAGAGGGCCTTGCCTCGTACTACGGCGAGAAATTCCACGGCCGCCGCACATCGAACTGGGAGGTGTACGACATGTACGCCTTCAGTGCCGCACACAAGACGCTGCCGTTGCCTAGCTTCGCGCGTGTGACCAACCTCGACAACGGCCGGTCGGTCGTCGTGCGTGTCAACGACCGCGGCCCGTTCCACGATGGTCGTGTCATGGACCTGAGCCTCGCCGCCGCGGTGAAGCTCGGCGTCTACCCGCGCGGCACCGGCCGGGTGCGCGTGGAGGCGCTGCAGCCGGGCGAAACGGGGTGGCAGGCCGGGCATGTCCCGCCATCGGCACCTGTGCCTGCCGGCAGCACCGTCGCGGCGCAGACTCCGGTGAATGCTGCTGCGGCGGCCGATTACCGCTTCGAGGTTCGCAGCGGGCGGGCGGCCACGAATGCGGACCATTTCGATGGCTGGATGAAGCAGCAGGGTGTGCGTGTCGCGACCGGCCAACCCACGCCGGTCACGTCCACGGCGCCTGCATCGATCACCGATGCGGTAGCGACCCAGGTCGTCCCGCTCCCGCCTGTCGCTTCAACGGTTCCAGCGGCCCTATCGCCGGCAGCCGGCTGGCCGGACGATTCAGTGCTGCTGCAGGTGGCCAGTTTTTCCACGCGCGACAATGCCGACCGCGCGTTGGCGCGCCTGCACGAGGCGGGAATCGACCAGGCCCGGCTGCTCGGCGTGCAGGTGGCGGGGCAGCCGGTGTGGCGCCTGCGCATCGGGCCGCTGCCCACCGCGGACGAGCCCGGACTGATCGCACGCCTCGCCGGGCTGGGCTTCGCCACGGCACGGCGCGTGCGCGAATAATCGACATCATCTCGCCGGCCCCACCGGCCCCGGAGTCAGCACGACCATGAAATCCCCCGTCCGCATCGCCGCCCTGCTGGCCGCCGGCCTGACCCTCACCGTTGGCCTCGCGCTCGCACAGACCGGCCCGCGCCCGAACAACGAACCGCCGCCCCCGGCCATCGATGAGTTGCCGGTACCCGCGCCGCCGAAGCCGCAGGCGCGTGCCTGGATCCTGATGGATTTCGCCAGCGGCAATATTCTTGCCGGTGAAAACTACGACACCCCGCTGGAGCCGGCCAGCATCACCAAGGTGATGACGAGCTATGTCGTCGCGGCCGAACTCAAGGCCGGCAAGGTCAAGCGCGACGACCCGGTCATGATGAGCGAGAACGCCTGGCGCAAGGGCGGCGCAGGTACCGAAGGCAGCTACTCGGGCTTCGAGGTCAACAAGACCGCGCCACTGATGGAAATGGAAAAGGGCATGATCGTGCAGTCGGGCAACGACGCCGCGATCGCGCTCGCCGAGCACATCGCCGGCAGCGAGGATGCCTTCGCTTCGCTGATGAACGCCTACGCCAAGCGCATCGGCCTGAAGAACACCCACTGGGTGAATCCCGACGGGCTGCCCGCCGAGGGCCACGTCTCGACGGCGCATGACCTCGCGCTGCTGGGCCGCGCGCTGATCCACGACTTCCCCGAGTCGTACTCCATGAACAGGATCAAGGAGTTCACGGTCGGGCCGATCACCCAGAGCAACCGCAACCGCCTGTTGTGGCGGGATCCGTCGGTCGATGGCATCAAGACCGGCCATACCGCCGCGGCCGGCTATTGCCTGATGGCGTCGGCCAAGCGCGGGGACCAGCGTCTGATCTCGGTGGTGATGGGCGAGCCCTCGGATGACCAGCGCACCAATGACAGCCAGGCCCTGCTCAACTGGGGCTTCCGCTTCTTCGAGACGCACACGTTGTTCGATGCCGGCAAGCAGGTCGCGGTGCAGAAGGTATGGAAGGGCGCGCAGGACCAGGTTCGCCTCGGGCTCGCCGAACCGCTGCTCGTCACCGTGCCGCGCGGGCGTTATGCCCAACTCAAGCCGGTGATGGATGTGCCGCGGTCGCTGGTCGGGCCAATCGCCAGGGGCCAGAAGATCGGCAGCGTGCGGGTCATGCTGGGTGGCAAGGTGCTGGCCGAGCGTCCGCTGGTCGCGCTCGCTGCGATCGAGGAAGCCGGCTTCTTCAAGCGCCTGTGGCATGAGCTGCTGATGTGGTGGGAGTCCTGACCGAACGCCACCGGCGCCGGTGATAGCATGCCGGCCACGTGGCCCGTGCCGCGCCCTCGGGGCATGGACAGCCCATGCCCCGCTCTCATGGAATGGATCAAGGGAAACGCGATGAAGAATATTCGGCTGTCGACCGGCCACCTCACCGCAGCGATGCTCGGCCTGCTGCTCACCAGCGGCACGGCAACTGCCCAGCGCGACAGCGCGCAGGATCTTCGCAAGCAGCAGATGACGCAGATCCCGATCTGCGCGAAGAAGCTCGGCACCATTTCGGTGGTGGAACCGGAGGGTGCACGCAACTGGTGGAGCGGCCAGCAGCTGCCCGCGCCGAGCAAGCTGATCAAGGTCTTCGTCAACAAGTCGCGCTGCTTCACCCTGGTCGATCGCGGTTCGGGCATGGACGCGGCGATGCGCGAGCGTGCGCTGGGCTCCAGCGGTGAACTGCGGGTGCGCTCGAATGTCGGCAAAGGCCAGATCAAGGCTGCTGACTACGTGCTGGTACCCGACCTCATCAGCCAGAACAGCAATGCCGCGGGCGGCGGCGTTGGCGGCCTGCTGGGAGGGCTGGTCGGCGGCCGCGCCGGTGCTGTCATCGGTGGCCTGAACTTCAGCCGCAAGACCGCGGACGTGGTGCTGACGGTCACCGACGTGCGCTCGTCCGAGCAGGTGGCGATGGCGGAGGGTTCGGCGAAAAAGAACGATATCGGCTTCAGGGGCGCCGGCGCCCTGTTCGGCGGGCTGGGCCTCGGGGTGGCGGGAGTTGGCGGCTATGCCAACACCGAGATCGGCCAGGTGGTGACGATGGCCTACCTGCAGGCCTATACGGACCTGGTGGGGCAACTCGGCGGCCTGCCGGAAAATGCCTCGGCTACCGCGCCGCACCAGGCGGTGACGATGAGCCGGGCCGGGCGCCTGCTCGCGAATTCCAAGGGCACCGGGAAGCCGATCCGGATGCTCGACGCCGGGATGATGCTCTACCCCACCGGCACCCGGGACGGAATGATGTGGGAAGTCGAGGACGAACTCGGCAACAAGGGCTGGGTCTCCTCATCCTTGCTCGAGCTTTCGAAGTAAGCCTGCCTGCCCGGCGACGCCCGTAAGCGACGTCCGCTAACCGCACGTCGCGCTGGGCGCGCGCCCGTCGGCACGGCGATACAGGTTCAGGTCGTATCCGGCCTGATCGGCTAGCCTCTCCCACGTCCCAATCGGATCATCACTCCATGAAAATCGCGGCCGCGCTTCTCCTGTTCCTTCTGGCGGCTCCCGCCGCCCACGCGGCCCAGGCCGTGCAGGTCCAGCGCGCGCCGAGCGCGCCGGCCGTCGATACGTCCACTGAACGCTTGACGTGCCAGATGGTCCAGCCGATGTATGCCAGCACGCCCCAGCGCGTATGCCTCACGCAAGGTCAACGCGCTGCCAGTGCCGCGAGTTCCGCCGCGGCGGCCCAGGCAAAGGCAGGCATGCCGGTTCGGTCCGGCCCGGCTCCGGCATGCCCGCCCGCGGGCTGTGGCGAGTCGCGCTGATCTTCCAGCTCTTTACAAACCCACCCTCCTGCAGACCCCCACCATGACTCTTCGCTTCACAGCATTCGGCATGCTTCTCGCTATCCACGGCATGGCGTCGGCGGCCGATATAGCCGCTCCCCCGACCTCCACGACGGAATCCCCGGCGCAGCCGGCCGCAGCCCCGAGCCCTTCTTCTTCGGTCGCCGGCGACAGGGATGCGATGGTCTGTCGCATGGTGCGGGGTATCGGCTCCAATCGAGCCTCCCGTGTCTGCCGCACGAAAGCCCAGGTGGATGCCGATGCGGAGGCCGCGCGCAATGTCATGTCCGGCCCGGCGGGCGACAAAGGCATGTAAACAGCGTCGTGCGGCTGTCATCGATGGCTTGCCGCGCTCCGTGCCATCCCCATAATCGAGGGATGGACACGCATTCCGACACCGCTTCGCATGGCTTCCAGTTTCCGGGAGTCTTTGACCTGTCCGCGATGGGTCCGGCCGAGGCCGGGCTCGAATCGAGTCTTCCGCGATGCCTTGCGCAGGCCGGGCTGGAGGTCATGCACGAGGATGTGACCTGGAAGGCCTCGTCGAGCGGCAAGTACGTTTCCGTGCGGATCCGCTTCAGGGCGGCGGACCGCAGCGAGTACGACCGTGCGCATGAACTCCTGCGCGCGCATCCGGATGTGAAGTGGACGCTCTAGGCCTGCGCCGGGCGGAAGACGCCCCGCCCGCCCGCGGCAACAGTTCTCCCGTGACGGTCCACGATCTCGGCCGCCAGCCCTATGAGCCTGTCTGGCGCGCGATGCAGGCGTTCACCGATGCGCGCACCGAGGACACAGCCGATGCACTGTGGCTGGTCGAGCACGATCCGGTGTTCACCCTCGGCCAGGCCGGCAAGCCCGAGCACGTACTGCTGCCCGGCGACATCCCGGTACTCCACGTCGACCGCGGTGGCCAGGTGACCTACCACGGCCCCGGACAGCTGGTGCTCTATCCGCTGCTCGATCTGCGCCGGCTGAAAGTCGGCGTGCGTGACTACGTGCACCGCCTCGAGCAGGCGGTGATCGATCTGCTGGACGGCTGGAACATCGCGGCGGCCCGCCGCTGCGGCGCCCCCGGCGTCTATGTCGACGACGCCAAGGTGATGGCACTCGGCATCCGCGTGCGTCGCGGCTGCACGTTCCACGGGCTGGCCTTCAACGTCGCGATGGATCTCGAACCTTTCCACCGCATCAACCCCTGCGGCTATGCGGGGCTGCAGGTCACCAGCGTCGCTGACCTCGGCGGGCCGGCCGGGCTCGATGTCGTCAAGCCGCAGCTGGTCGCGCAGGTGGCGCGACAATTCGGCCTGGGCCTGCTCCCTGGCGGCGACGCGTAACGATGCGACACCGTGACACCGGCGGGTGGCTTCCTGCCGCGATGTTTTTGGCTTTGGCCATGCCGACGCGGGACAATGGCCGCCTCCGGCCCCGACCGGACCGTCCCCACCGGCTGCCGCCATGACCGAATCCACCTCCCGCAGCATTCCCCTTGCCGTCGTCGACGCAAGCGCACCCGCGCCCCTGGTCGAGGGCGTGAAGCAGCTGGGTGGCGAGAAGATCGGCCGCAGCCCGGTCGCGTTCGACGAAGCCCCGGTGCTGCGCAAGCCGTCATGGATCCGCGTTCGCATTCCGTCGGGCAATGCGGTGGCCAACCTCAAGGCCAAGCTGCGCGAGAACCGGCTCGTCACCGTCTGCGAAGAGGCCAGCTGCCCGAACATCCACGAATGCTTCAGCCACGGCACCGCCACCTTCATGATCCTGGGTGAGGTCTGCACGCGCCGCTGCAGCTTCTGCGACGTCGCGCACGGCCGGCCCAAGCCGCCTGATGCCGACGAGCCGCTCAAGCTCGCGCAGACCGTGCGCGATATGGGCCTGCGCTACGTGGTGGTCACCAGCGTCGACCGCGACGATCTTCGCGACGGCGGCGCGCAGCATTTCGTCGACTGCATCGCCGCCATCCGCGAGCACTCGCCGCGCACGAAGATCGAAGTGCTGACGCCGGACTTCCGTGGCAAGGGCCGCATGGACCGCGCGCTGGAAATCCTGGCGACGAATCCGCCGGATGTCTTCAACCACAACATCGAGACGGTGCCGGATCTGTATCCGAACGTTCGCCCGGGCGCCGATTACCAGTGGTCGCTGACGCTGCTCAGGCGCTTCAAGGCGCAGCATCCGGACGTCGCGACGAAATCCGGCGTGATGCTCGGCCTCGGCGAGACGATGGAGCAAGTAGAGAACACCCTGCGCGACCTGCGCATGCATGACGTCGACATGATCACCATCGGCCAGTACCTGCAGCCCACGCCTCACCACCATCCGGTCATGAAGTACTGGACGCCCGACGAGTTCAAGCAACTCGAGGGTTACGGCTATGCGCTGGGCTTCAACCATGTCGCGTCCGGTCCACTCGTGCGCTCGTCCTACCATGCCGATCGCTCCGCGGCCGCAGCAGGCGTCGTCGAGACAGGCTGAAGCGCGGCGCGGGCCGGCCGCTGATTCCATCGCCGCAGCGGCTGTCCCGGTCGCCTAGCTGAATGGCCGTCCCATTGTGATGTGTCGCCGCGTTCGCGCGGCTTGCGCCGGGACGCCGCCCGCGCTCAACTGCAGGGGCGGCCCGGTCTGCAACTTTCGGCACTGGGCCGCGGTCTCACCCGCATCCACCGTGGTATCCCGGCGTTCTGCCGGCCCTCCTGATACGGCCCGCCGCCTCGATGAAACTCAAGATCTCCCTGCTCGCACTCGTTCTCGCCGCTCCTCTGGCCCTGCTGGCACGCCCGGACACCGCCTCGACCGCGCTGCCCAACACGCCCACGGCCGACCAGACAACGGCGGCGAAACTGGTCTACGGCCTGCTCTCCGACAGCCGCTATGCCTATCGGCCGCGTGCGCTCGACGATGCCTTGTCGGCCGACATCTACAAGCGGTATCTCGAATCGCTCGACCCGAACAAGCAGTTCTTCAGATCGGAAGAGC
>SCUY01000136.1 GCA_004322525.1 Lysobacter sp.
CGCCAGCTCGCCCAGCAGCACCTCGGCGATCGGCGTCAGCTTGGATTCGGTGTAGCGCATCGCGGCGAACGATTTTGGATCGTCCTGCGAGCCGAAGTTGCCCTGGCCCTCGATCAGCGGATAGCGGTACGAGAACGGCTGTGCCATCAGCACCAGCGCCTCGTAGCAGGCGCTGTCGCCATGTGGATGGAACTTGCCGATCACGTCGCCGACGGTGCGCGCGGACTTCTTCGGCTTCGCGCCGGCGTTGAGCCCGAGCTCGCTCATCGCATACACGATGCGGCGCTGCACCGGCTTCAGGCCATCGCCGATGAAGGGCAGGGCGCGGTCGAGCACCACGTACATCGAATAGTCGAGGTAGGCGCGTTCGGCGTATTCGCGCAGCGGAATCTGCTCGAAGCCGTGGAAGGTGGAGCGGGGCGAGTCGGTCATGGAGATCCGGGAAGCGACGCGAGCGGTGCTCGAGGGGGCGGGCTCGGCCCGCGGGTGTGCGATTTCGCATGGGATTCTACGTGCGCGCCAGGGCCCGCCAGCCGATCAAGTTTCCCCTGACGGGGTCTCGGCCGCCGCGACCGTGCGCTGTCGAATCCGGCCGGCGAATCGTTGACATCGCGCCGCCGCCGCCCCAACATACGCGCCGCACCTTGCCCGGGTGGCGGAATTGGTAGACGCACTAGCTTCAGGTGCTAGCGGGGGCAACTTCGTGGAGGTTCGAGTCCTCTCCCGGGCACCACTGATTCGATGAACCCCCGGGAAACCGGGGGTTTTTCGTTGGTGGCCTTGCCCTGGCTTTCACCCTCCCTGCGCGACGCTCGGCCTACCTCCCGAGGATCGAGCACCATGACCAAGCGAGAACTGATCGAGCCCAATCCCGGCGACAAGCGCTATGTCCGCCGCGACGAAAAGGGGCGCTTCAAGGAAGTCGATGATGCAGGCCGCTCCCTGTCGCAGGACCAGAAGCGGCATGCGCAGACCGGGTCCACGCCCGGACAGGGCGACCGCGGCGACCGCAGGCACTGAGCCGGACAAAAAACCCGCGGATACCGCGGGTTTTTTGCATCGCAGGATTCAGTGGCTGGCGATTCGCCGCAGCCGGTCGTCGATGCGAATCGGCCGCACCTCGATCCCCTGTATCAGCGGTGCATCGACGTGCCCGGGGTTGAGGATGATGTTGCAGGCATCCGCACACAGGGCGCTGGGCACCTGGGCTGCGAGCGACCGGTGCGAGCGCGCCCAGTCGTCACCGACCTGCTGCACTTCGCGCCGGTAGGGCTGCTCGCACCACGTTGACGGATAGGCATGCATGACCGTGATGCGCTCGCGGGGGATCTGCGCACGGGCGAGGTATGCATTCCGCGGCGGCTCTCCCTCGCAATGCGCCAGGAATTCAAGCAGTGCGTCGCCAGCCGACAGCGAGGCATATACGGAGGCGGTGTTTTCCGATGTCCAGCGCGCCGCTTCAAGGCGGCCGGCCGCGAACGGTTTTTCCATCTGGTCGGCGCCGACCACCCGGTAGATGGTCACCGTGCCCGGATGCTGGCTGCTGCGTTCGGCCGCGGCGAGTATCGATTCGGTTGGCGTCGCAGTCAGATGCGTCGTCGCCGACACCGGGTCGCTTGCCGGGAATGTGCCATCCAGGGCCTGGTCGAGGTTTTTTTCTTCGCTGATTGAGGTCGGGGGGATAGGCATGCTGTGGCCTGGTGGTTTCCGCGGCCAAGCGGCCGTCACGGCTGCTATCCATATCAATGTGGATGCTAAAGACCTGAGAAATCGGAACCCCCGTCATGCCCAGGCATGCTGTACCGGCGGCCGCACCGGCCAGTGACATCGCGGAAGGCGCCGTGCCACAGGCATTCCGCGCGCTTTTGTTCAGCAGCGACCAGCGCAGCCGCGAGCTGGATGCGGCCGCGCTGGTGCAAATGCAAAAAGTCGACGACAGCCAGCTGCTATGGGTGGATGTCGTCGACCCGGAAGGTGCTGCCGATGGCGTGCAATGGATCGGCGCGGATCCCGCCCTGCTCGACCCGGATGCCGGCGGCGTACTCGGCCTGATGCTGACACCGGAATGGAAGTACCTGTATGTCCGAGCGCTCAACTGGCAGGGCGGGCGCCGCCCCGAAGATGTTCCCATCGCCGTCGGTGTCGGCCCGAACATTGTGGTGACAGTGCATCGCAGGCAGGCCGATTTCATCGCGGCGGTGCTCGACAACGAGGCCGATCATCTCCGTGTCGGGCGGTTGGAATCGACGAGTTTCGCCACCGCACTGCTGGACCGGATGCTCACGGACTATCTCGATGCGCGTGACGCCTTCGAAACCGCACTCGATCGTGTCGAGTTGCTGATCCTGCGCAAACCGCGCCCCACTCACCTGGGGGAACTGCAGTCTCTCCGGCATGTCGCTTCCCGGCTGCGGCGCCAGCTCGCGGTCCAGCGCGACCTGTTCGATGCGCTTGGGCGGCCCGATTTCGATCCCGGACAGTCCGACTCGGCGGGGCAGCATGCCCGGGCATTGAGCAAGCGCTATGCATCGGTGATGGCTTCCATCGAAGCCGCGCGTGAACTGGTCAATGGAAGTTTCGACCTCTACACCTCGCGCGCAGCCGAAAGCACCAACCATGCGATGCACACGTTGACGGTAGTGACCGTGGTGATGGGTCTTTCGGCCACCGTCGCCGGCGTGCTGGGGATGAATTTCGATTCAAAAGTGTTCGCGACGGGCGAGGAAGGGTTCGTCATCGCGGCGACGGTCATCGGGCTGCTGGTGGTGGGGGCGATCGGTTGGGCGATCCGCCGAATGTTCAGTGGCACCTTCCCGCGGCGCGATACCACGCGGCATTCATGAACCGGTGTGCGACGATGGGGCGATGAAAGGAAAGCCCCCCACTCGCGGTGGATCGACCGCAGGAGCCGGGCGCGGATCGCGCTCCGGAACAACGAAACCAGACAGGAACCAGGGCGGCCCCAAGCCGGGGAAGAGCGCCCCGGCGCCCAAGCGGCCCGGCTGGATGCCCGAGCCGCCGCCCCATGCGCAGCGTCGCGGACGCAGCCCGGCTCCCACGCAGGATCCGCAGGGTCGCCGCGAAGCCGAACGCTACGAGAAACCGATCGGCAGCCGCGAGATGATCCTCGGCCTGCTGGCCGCGGCCGACGGCCCGCTTCCCATCGAGGTGATCGCCGGGCAACTGGGCATCGACGACGACGAGCGCCGCGAAGCGCTTGGCTTCCGCCTGCGCGCGATGCTGCGGGACGGCCAGCTGCTGCAGAACCGCAAGGGCGGCTTCGTGCCGGCGCAGGCGGTCGACCTGGTGCCCGGCGTGGTCATCGCCAATCCCGATGGCTACGGCTTCCTCAAGCCCGATACCGGACATGGCGAGGATCTGTTCCTGCCCCCCGCCGAGATGCGCAAAGTGATGCATGGTGACCGGGTGCTCGCGAGCATCACCGGTATCGACCGACGCGGCCGTCGCGAGGGCGGCATCGTCGAGGTGCTCGAGCGCCGGCTGTCGCGCCTCATCGGGCGCTATGAGACCCGCGCCGGCATCGGTTTCGTGATCCCGGACGACCGCCGCATCCAGCAGGACATCCTCATCCCGCCCGATGCGCGCGGCGAGGCGAGCAACGGGCAGCTGGTGGTGGCCCAGATCACCGAGATGCCGGACGGCAAGCACGCGCCGATCGGCCGCGTCCTCACCGTGCTTGGGGACCGGCTCACCGCCTCGCTGGCGGTCCAGGCGGCGATCCACGGCCACGATATCCCGCACGAATTTCCGCCGGAAGTTCTGCGTGACGCGGCGGCGATCCCGATCGAGGTGGATGCGACAGCCGCAAACGGGCGCGTCGACCTCCGCAGGATTCCACTGGTCACCATCGATGGCGAGGATGCGAAGGACTTCGACGACGCCGTCTATTGCGAGCCCAACCGCGAGGGCTTCCGCCTGATCGTCGCGATCGCGGATGTCTCGGCCTACGTCAAGCCCGGTACCGCGCTCGATGACGAAGCGCAGAAGCGTGCGACATCGGTGTATTTCCCCGGTTTCGTCGTGCCGATGCTGCCGGAAACGCTCTCGAACGGAATCTGCTCGCTCAAGCCCCGGGTCGACCGCCTGTGCTTTGTCTGCGACATGCAGGTCGACCGCAAGGGGCAGGTCACCGCATCGAAGTTCTACGAGGCGGTGATGCATTCGCATGCGCGCCTCACCTACACCCAGGTCTGGAGCGCTATCGGCGACGGCATCACCGATGAGGCTCGCGAGGATGCGCACCAGCGCATCGGCGGGTTGTTGCGAAACATCGAGCATCTCCACGACCTGTTCGAGGTGCTCGTCCGGGCGCGAGAGAAGCGCGGGGCGATCGAGTTCGAGTCGAGCGAAGTGCGCTTCGTGCTCGGGCCGCAGGGCGAGGTAAGCGAAGCGGGCATGATCCAGCGCAACGATGCGCACAAGCTCATCGAGGAATGCATGATCGCTGCCAACGTGGAGGCGGCGAAGTTCCTGCTCGCAGCGGAGATTCCAGCGCCCTACCGCGTGCACGAGCGTCCGCCGGAGGCGAAGTACGCCGACCTGCAGGAGTTCCTCAAGGAGTTCAACCTGCGCATGCCGCCGTGGCCGAAGGTGGAGCCACGCGACTTCACCCAGCTGTTGAAGAAGATCCGCGAGCGGCCCGACGCGGCGTTGCTCGAATCGGTGCTGCTGCGCAGCCAGTCGCTTGCGGTCTATGCGCCCGGCAACGTGGGGCACTTCGGCCTCGCACTCGAGGCCTATGCCCACTTCACCTCTCCAATCCGCCGCTACCCCGATCTGCTGGTGCACCGCGCGATCAAGCATGCGCTGAGTGGTGCGCGGCCGGAGAAGTTCAAGTATTCGCCGAGCGCGATGGCGCAGCTCTCCCTGCAGTGTTCCGAGCGTTCGCGCCGGGCCGACGAGGCCGCGCGTGAAGTGGATGAGCGCTATCGTGCCGCTTGGATGGAACAGCACGTCGGCGGCCGTTTCGATGGCGCCATCAGCGGGGTGACCAGTTTCGGCCTGTTCGTCGAACTGGACGGATCGAAGGTCAATGGGCTGGTGCATGTCACCCAGCTGCCGAACGATTTCTACCACTTCGATCCGATACGCAAGACGCTCAGCGGTGACCGTCGCGGCAAGGAATACCGGCTTGGCGATCGCGTCAGCATCATCGTGATGAAGGCGAGCGTGGAAGACCGCCGCATCGACTTCAAGCTGGCTGAGGACGCGGGCGTTCCGGCGCTGCCGCCACGGGGACAGCCGGCCAAGCGGAAGAAGCTGCCGTACTGAGCTCTGCCGACGTCGGCGCCATGGCTTCCGCGCGGGAGCCGCCATTGCTACGCCGGAAGCCATGGCGCCGGACAGGGTCGTAGGCGTGATCCTGCCCGGCGCGGCACAATAGCGGCATGAGCAAGCAGAACCAGTGGATCGCCGGCATCAATGCGGTGTCGGCGGCATTGCAGAACGATCCGGAAAACGTCCGGGAAGTGCTGATGGAGGCAGGCGCGAAAAACCCGCGCCTGCTCGAGATCGAGACGCAGGCGCGCCGCCTGGATGTCGATGTGCGCCGCGTCAACCAGCAGGCGCTTGACGGCACTACGGGTGGTTTGCGTCACCAGGGCGTCGTTGCCCGTTACATGGCGGCGCGCACGTGGTCGGAGAACGAGCTGTCGAGCCTCGTCGAAGCAGCCGAAGGCCGGGCGCTGGTGCTCCTGCTGGACGGCGTACAGGATCCGCACAACCTCGGCGCCTGCCTGCGCAGTGCGGCTGCCGCGGGCGTCACCGCGGTGGTGATTCCGAAGGACAAGTCGGTGCAGGTGAATGCCACCGTGCGCAAGACGTCGGCAGGCGCGGCGGATGCGGTGCCAGTGGTGCCGGTCACCAATCTTTCGCGCACGATGCGCGACCTGCAGCAGATGGGCGTCTGGCTGTACGGGCTGGCCGGTGATTCGCAGCAGTCACTGTTCGCCATCGACCTGCGCGGCAATGTCGGCCTCGTGCTTGGCAGCGAGGCTGAAGGCCTGCGCCGCCTTACGCGCGATACCTGCGATGGCCTCGTCTCCATTCCGATGCCCGGTGCTGCGGGTACGGGGGTCGAAAGCCTCAATGTCTCGGTCGCCACCGGCGTGACGCTGTTCGAAGCCGTGCGACAGCGGAGCGTGCGATGAACGCGGGCGACGCGGTCGTGGCGCTCGCCTGGTACGACATCGTCGGCCTTGCGGGGACGGTCATGATTCTGCTCGGCTTCTTCCTGTTGCAGGCCGGACGGTTGCGCGGCACCGGCCTGACATACCAGCTGCTCAATCTGTTCGGCGCCGCAGGCGTGCTGGTCTCGCTGCTTGGCACCTTCAACCTTTCGGTGTTCCTGCTCGAACTCGCCTGGATCGGTGTCAGTGCGTTCGGCATCGTGCGTAGCCTGCGTGCAGGGCGCACCGCTGGCTGAGCCTGCGGCCGCCCAGGCTCGAACGCCGCACACGCTGCATCCACCAACGCCGCTTTGCCGTAATTCCGCATGACACGCCAGACATGGCGTGCTTGCGGCGGCGGAACGGCGGTGGCATAACCGTTCAGCCTTCGGCGCAGCCGGTCGGGGGGATTACAGTGATAGCCATCGCCATCCCATCCTTCCCCGGGGCCCTCATGCTCACCACCGCGCCTGCGTCGGCTGATGCCGAACGCGACCTGCAAGCCGGCCTGCTCGTCGACGTGGCGCAGGGCGACCGCGCCGCCTTCGAGCGGCTCTACCGGCTCGCGTCGTCGCGGCTGTTCGCGGTCTGCCTGCGCCTGTTGCCCGACCGCGCGGAAGCCGAGGACGTGCTGCAGGAAGTTTTCACCTCTATCTGGCATAAGGCCGAGCAGTTCGATCCCGCACGCGCGAGTGCGATGACGTGGATGGCGATGATCGCGCGCAACCGTGCGATCGACCGCCTGCGTTCGCCGTCGCATCACGCGCGCACCACTGCGATCGAACTTGGCGATGAGCTGCCCGATGGCGGCGCAAGTCCGGCTGAGGAGGCGGAGGCGTCCACGGACCGCGAACGCCTGCAGCGCTGCATGGACGGGCTGGATGATCGGCGACGCGGGCTGATCCGTACCGCCTTCTTCGAAGGCGCGACGTACGAGGAACTGGCCACACGCAGCGGTGCACCGCTGGGCTCGGTCAAGAGCTGGATCCGTCGCGGCCTGCTGCAACTGCGCGCGTGCCTGGAGCAATGAACATGCGCGAACATGAGCTCGATCGTGATCCCCCTTCCGCCGACCTGCAGGCGGCCGAATACGTCCTGGGGGTTCTGGATGCCGCGCAGCGGCGCGAAGCGCGCCTGCGCGTTGCACGCGATTCCGCCTTCGCCCGTCTGGTTGACGAGTGGAACCGGCGCCTGGCGCCACTGGTCGAGGAACTGACCGACGAGGTGACGCCCCCCCACGTCTGGCCACGCATACGTTCGCGGCTGGGCTGGGCGCCAGTGGAAAGTGCCGATCGCCCCGGCGGCGGAAAGCTTGCGTTCTGGCGCGGAGCGGCGGCCACGGGGTTTGCCGCCGCCGCCGCGCTGGCCGTTGTGGCGTTGCAGAAGCCACGCGATATCGATACTCGCGCGCCGATCGCGGCACAGCCGGCGGCGCCGGTCACCTCGATACCAGCGGCCATGACTGAACTGCCGGTCGCACAGATCGTCACCGACAAGGGCGCCGTCGCCTATCTGGCCACTGTCGACACGCGTACCGGTGGCATGTGGCTCGCGCCCGTGCCGGGTCTGGTGCCTGCGGGCGAACGGCTACCCGTGCTGTGGCTGATCCCGCCTGGCCAGAAGCCGCGCTCCCTGGGCTATGTCGGTGCGTCGCGCTCGCATTGGGTAGGCATGTCGAGCGCCGAGCTGCATAAGGCAATGGAGGCCGGCTGGGTACTGGCGATCACCATGGAGCCGGCGGCGCCGGTCGCACCGCAGGCTCCGTCCACCGCGCCGATGGCGACCGGCAGCCTGAGCCTCTAGATCATCGGATCACCGGATCACCGGATCCGCGGGATCTGCTGCAGGCGGGGCATCACCCGTCAGCATCGGCCAGGCGTTCACGATGCGGCAGAACAGTTCGGCGGTGCGTTCGGCGTCGTAGACGGCCGAGTGGGCCTCGTTCGCATTCCAGGCGATGCCTGCGGCCTGTAGTGCGCGGCCGAGCACGGTCTGCCCGTAGGCAATCCCGCCGAGCGTCACCGTATCGAAGACGCTGAAGGGATGGAACGGATTGCGCGGATGCTTTGAGCGCGCAACGGCGGCGTTGATGAAGTTGAGGTCGAAGTGCGCGTTGTGGCCCACCAGGATGGCGCGCTGGCAGCCATGCTTTCTGAGCTGCGCGCGGATCGGCGCGAACACGATGTCCAGCGCCTGGCGCTCGTTCCTGGCGTCGCGGAACGGATGGTCGATGTCGATACCGGTGACTTCGAGCGATTTCGGATCGATCTCGGTCCCCGGCGCTGGCATGACATGCGAACTGGTCGTTGCGCACATCACCAGTTTCCCGGCGTCGTCGAGGTCCAGCGGGACCACCGCGATTTCGAGCAGGGCGTGGCGGTTCCAGTCGAAGCCACCTGTTTCCACGTCAACAACAACGGGAAGAAAGCCGCGGAACCGCGTGGCGAGCGTTGCAATGGGCACGGCGAGCGGCACATCCGGGAAGCGTGGTGAAAGCCTAGCAGACGC
>SCUY01000137.1 GCA_004322525.1 Lysobacter sp.
ACGCGGTTTCCGCACCAACCACGAACGCATACCGGACCTCGTGAAGTTCCCCGAGCTTCGCTGGCTGGATCGCTTCGACACGCTCGTGCCGATCGCGCTCGCGTTTGCGCTGTACGGACTCGGCGCACTGCTCGAGCGCGTCGCGCCTGGGCTCGCTACCACCGGAGGGCAGATGCTCGTCTGGGGTTTCTTCGTGTCGACCGTGGTGCTCTTCCACGCAACGGTGACGATCAACTCGCTTGCACACCGCTTCGGCACGCGGCGTTTCGACACGCGCGACGACAGCCGCAACAACGTGTGGCTCGCGCTGCTCACCTTCGGCGAGGGCTGGCACAACAACCACCATTTCTTTCCCGGCAGCGCCAGGCAGGGCTTCCACTGGTGGGAGGTTGACCTGACCTGGTATGGCCTGCGTGCGATGGCGGCGCTGGGCCTGGTGCAGGGCCTGAAGCCGGTGCCGGCGTGGGTACTCGAGAAGGCGCGCGCCTGATGCGCATCGCGGTGGTCGGATCGGGAATCTCCGGGCTTGCCTCGGCCTGGCTGCTGTCAAGGCGGCACGAAGTGCACCTGTTCGAAGCCGCCGACTACCTCGGGGGGCACACCCATACCCATGACATCGAAATGGATGGGAAGGCCCTACGTGTGGACACCGGCTTCATCGTCCACAACCGCGGCCACTATCCATTGCTCAATGCGATGTTCGACGAGCTGGGAGTCGCGTCGCAGCCGACGACCATGGGTTTCTCCGTCCACAACGAGGCCAGTGGACTTGAATACAACGCGACCACGCTCGACGGACTGTTCTGCCAGCGCCGCAATCTCGCGTCGCCGCGGTTCTGGGGCATGCTCGCCGACCTCACCCGGTTCTATCGCCAAGCGCCACACCTGCTTGAGGTCGAAGGCGAGGGGCCGACGCTAGGCGAGTACCTCGAGTCGAACCGCTACGGCCCTGCGTTCCGCGACGACCACCTGATCCCGATGGCCTCCGCACTGTGGTCATCGCCAGCGGAGCGGGTACTCGGTTTTCCGGCGCGCTATCTCGTCCAGTTCATGGCCAACCACCACATGCTGCAACTCGCGGGCCGGCCCCAATGGCGCGTGGTGCGCGGCGGTTCGGCCACCTACGTGGACGCCCTGCGCGGGCGCTGGTCGGTGCACGAGCGTCTTCAGTGTCCGGTGCAGGGGTTGCGCCGGGACGTCGAGGGCGTGGAGATTACGAGCCGCGCCGGCGTCGAGCGTTTCGATCAGGTCGTGCTGGCCTGCCACAGTGACCAGGCGCTCGCGCTGCTGGACGATGCTGACGTGCGCGAGCACGACATCCTGGGCGCGATCACCTACCAGAAGAACGACACGATTCTGCACACCGATGCCTCCGTGCTTCCACGGCACCGGAAGGCATGGGCAGCGTGGAATGCACACATCCCGGCGGCGCCCGGCGGCGTCTGCACGGTCAGCTACTGCATGAATCTGCTGCAACGCCTTGAAACGCGCGAGCCGCTGGTGGTGACGCTGAACCGCACGGAGGCGGTGGACCCGTCGCGCATTCTCCGCCGCATGCGCTATTCGCATCCGGTCTACACCCATGCCTCCGTGCGTGCCCAGGCACGACGCGCGGAGATCCAGGGACAC
This sequence comes from Lysobacter sp., assembly GCA_004322525.1. Lineage (GTDB taxonomy): Bacteria > Pseudomonadota > Gammaproteobacteria > Xanthomonadales > Xanthomonadaceae > Cognatilysobacter. The sequence continues at coordinate 1,630 of SCUY01000137.1, forward strand.
CGGCGCACGTGGTTTGCCGGCGCCTATTGGGGCTGGGGGTTCCATGAAGACGGAATGCGCAGTGCGGTCGATGTCGCGCATGGGCTGGGCGAGCGCTGGGGCAGGCAGGCGCAGGTACCGAGCCGCCCCCGCTACCACACCCCGCGAATGGAAGTCGGCGCATGACCGTGCAGTTTGCCAGCGCGGTATACGAGGGCGTGGTGCGTCACCGCCGACATGGGCCGCGGCGCCACGTGTTCCGTTATCGCATCGCGCAGCTCTATATCGATCTGGACGAGCTCGACCTGATTTTCCGTGGGCGTTCGCTCTGGTCGGCGCGTGGTCGCGCCGTCGCCGAGTTCCGCCGCAGCGATTACCTTGGCCCCGTCGATGTGGCCCTCGACGAGGCCGTGCGACGCCGCGTCGAGCAGGCCATCGGCGAGCGCCCCGCGGGCCCGATCCGGTTGCTCACGCACCTGCGCTACTTGGGCCATGTATTCAATCCGGTGAGCTTCTACTACTGCTTCCATGCCGACGGTCTCCGCCTGCACAGCATCGTGGCGGAGATCACCAATACGCCGTGGAACGAGCGACACGCCTATGTGCTGCCTGCCGCCACAGCACGGCCCGAGCACGGAGCGTTGCGCTGGGATTTCGACAAGGCGTTCCACGTCTCGCCCTTCATGGCGATGGCGCGGCGCTACGGCTGGCGCTTCGAGGTGCCGGGCGAGTCGCTGCGCGTGCACATGCAGGTGGCCGACGGGGATCGTCACGAATTCGATGCAACGCTCGCGCTCACGCGTGTCCCACTGGGCGCGGCATCGCTCGCGCGCGTGCTCTGGCGCTATCCGTTGATGACGTTGCAGGTGCTGTTCGCCATCCACTGGCAGGCCCTGCGGCTGTGGCTCAAGCGCGTCCCCGTCCATGCCCATCCCACGAGTGACGTCCCATGAACGAACTTGTCCGTCGCGACGCCACGCATGAGCCAGGTGCGCTCGAGCGCCTGCTCCGGGGGCGTCTGGTTTCGCAGCTCGGCGCCCTGCGCGGCGGCTGCATCCTGCTGGAAGACGCCATCGGCGCCGAGCGGCTGGGGAACGCTACCGAGCCGGGCGCGTGCGGCGTGCGCCTGCGCGTGCGCGACCCGGCGTTCTACCGCGCGGTCGCGGCGAACGGCAGCGTCGGCGCGGGCGAGTCCTACATGGATGGTGCATGGGACTGCGATGACCTGGTCGCGCTGGTACGCCTGTTGGCGCGCAATCGCGACCTGCTGGACAGCATGGAAACCGGCATGGCGCGGATCGGCGGCGCCGCCATGCGGATGCTGCACGCGCTCCGTCGCAATACGCGGGCGGGCAGCCGCCGCAACATCGCCGCGCATTACGACCTCGGCAATGACTTCTTTCGCCTGTTCCTGTCAGCAGACCTGATGTATTCGTCGGCGTTGTGGGCCGGCCCGGACGACAGCCTCGACGCGGCGTCCACACGCAAGCTCGATCGCATCTGCCAGCGTCTCGACCTGCGGCCCGGCGACAGCGTCGTCGAGATCGGCACGGGTTGGGGTGGCTTCGCCGTGCATGCGGCGACGCATTACGGCTGTCATGTCACTACCACGACAATTTCGCGCGAGCAGCATGCGCTGGCGAGCGCGCGCGTGGCCGAAGCAGGGCTGCAGGACCGCGTCACGTTGCTGCTGGATGACTATCGCGACCTGCGTGGCGAATACGACAAGCTGGTGTCGATCGAGATGGTCGAGGCCATCGGGGCGCCGTATCTGGGCACGTATTTCGCGCAGATTGGCGCGCTGCTCAAGCCCGACGGCCTGGCACTGGTGCAGGCGATCACCATCGAGGACCACCGCTACGAGCAGGCGTTGCGATCCGTCGATTTCATCAAGCGCCGTATCTTTCCCGGCAGCTTCATCCCGTCGATCGCGGCGATGCTCGACGCGAAGAGCCGCACGAGCGATCTCGCGCTGGTGCGGCTCGACGATTTCGGCCTGTCCTACGCACGCACCCTGGAAGCCTGGCGCCACCGCTTCATCGCGGAGCTGGGGCAGGTGCGCGCGCTTGGCTACGACGAGCGTTTCATCCGCATGTGGGAGTTCTACCTCGCCTACTGCGAAGGCGGGTTCCGCGAGCGCACGATCGGTGTCGCGCACCTGCTGCTCGCTCGACCCGGGCACCGCCCCGCCGATGGCGACGGGGCGCTGCTCGCGTGAAGGGCTGGATCGAAGCCGTGGGTTACCAGGCGGTGTGGTTCGCCGCGGTGGTCGGTGCCGCGCGCGGCAGTTATGTGCCGGGCGTAGCGGCAGCGCTGGCGTTCATCGCCTGCCACCTGCTGTGGGCTACGCGATTGCGCCAGGAGGTTCTGCTGATCGTCGCGGGCTTCGCCTGCGGCCTGCTGGTGGACGGTGGACTCGTGCGTGCCGGGCTCGTCGCGTTTGGGGCGTCGCCCGCGCGGTTCGACGTGCTCGGCGCGCCACCGTGGATCTTCGCGCTGTGGGTATGCTTCGCACTCACGCTGAGCCGTTCGCTTGCGGTGTTGCAGCACCGCCCGGCTCTCGCTGCCCTTCTGGGTGCCATCGGTGCGCCGCTCGCCTATGCCGGTGCATCGCGTGGCTGGGACGTGGTCACGTTCGCCGACCCCGCGTGGCAGTCCATTGCCGCGCTCGGCCTGGGGTGGGCGATTGCCCTGCCGGTGCTCGCGCTGATCGCGCGCAACGGCGCGCCACCGGTGAGGGCTGCTGTCGTGCCGGGTACACCCGCTTGAGCCCGCTCGTGCTGCTCGGGATATGGGGCGCATCGGCGGTCGCGATGTCGCTCGGCTGGGCATGGCAGCAGCACAGCCGCAATGCCGGCATCGTCGATGTGCTGTGGTCGGCGGGTCTTGGCGCCAGCGCGATCACGCTGGCCATCCTCGGAGAGGGTGCCGGCGCACCTCGCATAGCGCTCGCTGTACTGGCGGGGGTCTGGAGTATTCGCCTTGCCATCCACCTCGCCCATCGCGTTCTCAGCGAGCCGGAGGACGGGCGCTACGCCCATCTGCGTGCCCATTGGCGGGGCGATGGCGTGAAGTTCTTCCTGTTCTTCCAACTGCAGGCCGCGTTGATCCCGCTGTTCTCGCTGCCGTTCTACGCCGTCGCGCGCAATCCACTTCCGGGCATATCGTCGTGGCTGGTACTGGGCGTGGTGATCTGGTGCGCAACGATCACCGGCGAAGCGGTCGCCGACCGGCAACTCGCCACGTTCCGCGCTGATCCCGCGCATCGCGGGATGACGTGCCGTCGCGGCATGTGGCGCTACTCGCGCCATCCCAACTACTTCTTCGAATGGCTGCACTGGTTCGCCTATGTCGCGCTCGCCATCGGTTCGCCGGCGTTCGCGCTGGCCGTGGCCGGCCCCGTCGTGATGTACGTCTTCCTGCGCTGGCTGAGCGGCATTCCGTACACCGAGGCCCAGGCCTTGCGCTCACGTGGCGAGGATTACCGCGACTACCAGCGCACGACGCCGATGCTCTTCCCGTGGTTTCCGCGTCCTTCCCCGAGGCCCATTGCATGAACACCGTTGTCGATTCCTATCTCGAGCTTGCGCAGGATGTGCCTGCACCCGGCCTGCTCGGTTGGGCCGAACGTGGCCGCGTCCCCGATGCACTGCTGCGGCACGGCATCCGCCGGCTGTGTGCGCAACGCTTGCGCGATGAACAGGCCGGCAGCGCGGCAGAGCAGTCGGCGCGCTTCCAGCACCGTATCGACGCCCTGCGCAGTAGCCCCGTGGCCATCCACACCGACGCCGCCAACGCGCAGCACTACGAATTGCCGCCGGCATTCTTCGAGGCCTGCCTCGGCCCCAGGCTCAAGTATTCCGGCTGTTATTACCAAACCGGCGGGGAGACGCTGGCGCAGGCGGAGATGGCGATGCTGGAGCTCTACGGGCAACGCGCGCAGCTGGCCGATGGACAGCACATCCTCGAACTCGGCTGTGGCTGGGGTTCGCTCACGCTGTGGATGGCCGAGCGTTTTCCGAACGCGCGCATCACCGCGGTCTCCAATTCGGCGCCGCAGCGCAAGCATATCGAGCGAGCCTGCCGCGAGCGCGGCTTGTCCAACGTCCGCGTCATCACCCAGGACGTGAACCATCTCGTGCTTGAGGCTGCCGCATTCGACCGCTGCGTTTCCATCGAGATGTTCGAGCACATGCGCAACTACCAGACGCTACTCGCGCGGATCGCTTCCTGGCTGCGACCCGGTGGCAAGTTGTTCGTGCACATCTTCGCGCACCGCACGTGCATGTATCCGTTCGAGACCGCCGGTGACGACAACTGGATGGGGCGGCACTTCTTCACCGGCGGGCTGATGCCGGCATCCGACACACTGCTGTGGTTCCAGCGCGATCTTGCGCTCGAGCAGCGATGGCATGTCGACGGCACGCATTACGCGCGTACGGCCGATCACTGGCTGGCCAACCAGGACCAGCGGCGCGACGAGGTGATGGACATTCTCCGGGGTGCATACGGCCGCGATTCGGCGAAGCTCTGGTTCAACCGTTGGCGGATCTTCTGGATGTCATGCGCCGAGCTGTTCGGTTACGACGGCGGCCGCGAGTGGCTCGTTGCTCACTACCGCTTCGAGCGTGCGGCGTGAAGATCCACGCGCGGCGTACCTTCGCCGGCGGACTGGCGCTGATGCTCGCGGCCGGTTGCGCGACGGGCGCCAAGCCGGTGCCGGCCGTCGCGAGCGTCGACCTGCCACGCTTCATGGGCGACTGGTACGTCATCGCGCACATTCCGTCGCGTATCGAGCGCAACGTCTACAACGCGATCGAGACGTACAGCATGCGATCGGACGGACGCATCCAGACCGTCTTTCGCTATCGCAACGGCGCGTTCGACGCGCCGCTGAAGACGATGAAGCCGGTGGGTACCGTGCGCCCTGGCAGCGGCAATGCCGTCTGGGGCATGCAGTTCATCTGGCCGATCAAGGCCGAGTACGTGATCGGCGCTATCGATCCTGATTATTCGCAGACACTGGTGGTGCGAAGCGCGCGTGACTACGCCTGGCTGATGGCGCGGACGCCGACGATTCCCGAGGAGGATTACCGGCGCCACGTCGCGTACCTGGGCGCGCTGGGCTACGACGTCTCCAGGCTGCGGCGGGTGCCGCAGCGGTGGCCGGAGCCTGAGGCCCACTGAAGCGGGCTATGCGGGCGTGAGGTCGCTGTTGCCAGTACCGATCGCCGGCCGTTCGCGGATGAGGGGGTAAAATCACCGGCCCGCTGTCCCGAGTATCCGCATGACCAGCCGTACCCGCTTCGCGCCCAGTCCCACCGGTTATCTGCATATCGGCGGTGCCCGCACGGCGCTGTACTGCTGGCTCGAGGCGCGTCGCAATGGCGGCGAGTTCATCCTGCGCATCGAGGACACCGACCAGGAGCGCAGTACGCAGGGGGCGATCGACGCGATCCTCGATGCCATGGCCTGGCTCGGCCTCGACTATGACGAAGGCCCGGTCTACCAGACGCAGCGGATCGACCGCTACCGGCAGGTGGCCGAACAACTCGTCGCTGCCGGCAAGGCGTACTACGCCTACGAGACCCGGGAAGAACTCGACGCCATGCGCGAGGCTGCGATGGCATCGAGCGAGAAGCCCCGCTACAACGGTGCCTATCGTGATGCGAACGCGGGTTTCCGCGACGACCCGAACCGCGTGATCCGCTTCAGGAATCCGCAGGGCGGCGTGGTTGCGTGGGAAGACAAGGTCAAGGGCCGCATCGAGATCAGCAACGATGAACTCGACGACCTGGTGATCTTCCGCTCCGATGGCTATCCCACCTACAACTTCGCGGTCGTGGTGGACGACATCGACATGCGCATCACCGACGTGGTGCGTGGCGACGACCACGTCAACAACACGCCGCGGCAGATCAACATCTACCACGCGCTCAACGCGCCGGTGCCGCATTTCGCGCACCTGCCGATGATCCTCGACGAGCAGGGCGCCAAGCTCTCCAAGCGCACCGGCGCGGCGGATGTCATGCAGTACCGCGAGATCGGCTACCTGCCGCATGCGCTGCTCAACTACCTCGTGCGGCTGGGCTGGTCGCATGGCGATCAGGAGATCTTCTCTATCGAGGAGATGACGCGCCTGTTCGACTTCAAGGACGTCAATGCGAAGGCGTCGCGCCTGGATCCGGCGAAGCTCGGCTGGCTCAACCAGCAGTACCTCAAGAGTGATGACCCCGAAGCCGTCGCGAAGCACCTGCAATGGCATCTGGAGCGGCAGGGTTACGACCTCGCCTCCGGCCCGAAGGCTGTCGACCTCGTCATCGCGCTGCGCGATCGCGTGCAGACGCTCGCCGAAATGGCCGAGCGCGCGGCGGTGTGGTTCGAGCCGCTCACGACATATGACGACGCGGCGGTCGCCAAGCACCTCACCGCCGCCGCCCGCCGTCCGCTGGGCGAAGCACGCGCGCGCCTGGGTGAGCTGATGACGTGGACGCTGGAATCGGTCTCGATGGTGTTGCACGACATCGCCACCGCGTGCGAGCTCGGCATGGGAAAGGTCGCGCAGCCGTTGCGTGTTGCGATCACCGGCACGCAGGTGAGCCCAGACATCGCGCAGACGGTCTATCTCGCCGGGCGTGACGAAGCGCTGCTGCGCATCGACGCGGCGATCGCGATGCTTCCGGCTGAAGGTTGAACACGATGGCGCACGATGACCCCTGCACCGATCCGCATCATCACGTCCATACGGGCGATGCGTTCGTGGCGGAGGTCGAGCGCGCCTGTGAATCGCGCGGGCTGCGCCTTACACCATTGCGGGCAAGTGCGTTGCGCCTGATCGCCGATGCGGGCCGCCCGCTCAAAGCGTACGAACTGCTAGACAGGATGAAGGCGACACACGAAGGCGCAGCGCCGCCGACCGTATACCGGGCACTGGATTTCCTGCTGGAAAACGGTTTCATCCATCGACTCGCATCGATCAATGCATTCGTCGCCTGCCACCATCCAGGGGCGGCGCAGCATGCGGTGCCATTCCTGATCTGCGACAACTGCCAGGCCGCGGTGGAACTCGAGGACGAACATGTCGTGGATGCGCTTACCCACCGCGCGCTCGCTTTGGGGTTCAAGCCCCGTGCGCAGACGCTGGAAGTCCACGGGCTCTGTGCGAAGTGCGTCGCGGCGGGTTGATGCTGAAGACCAGGCGAACGCCTGAAGCCCGGCGGGCTTTCGCACCGTAGATGAGCGGCGGCAGTGCGAATGCACTACCGCCATGGCCGGCCTGTGTCGTTACCGGCGCGTGCGTGATTGCACCGCACGCGCCGGAAGGATCAGAAGAAGATGCGCACGCCCGCTGTCAGGCCACGGCCCGGCAGCACCACGCGGTCTTTCAGGAACGAGGTGTGCACGCGCGCCGTCTCGTTGGTCAGGTTGCGACCGTCGAGGAAAAACTCCACGCCCGTGTTGTCGGCATCGAAATGGTAGGCGACATGCGCGTCCACCAGCGTGTAACCGGCTGTCGCCGTTTCGCCGATGGCGACGTCGTCCTGCCGGTACGAATGCGTGGCACCGATCGAGGCACGCATGGCCTGGCCGCGCCAGCGGAGTTCGCCGCCCAGGCGTGCAGGAGCGATGCGCGGCAGGTTGCCGCCACTCGCCAGCGTGGCCCGGACGCGGTCACCGAAGAGGCGCGCATCCACGCGCCCGGCATCGCCATCGAACAGATGAGCGATCACTTCGCCTTCGACACCACGAAAGCGCGCATCGGCCTGTGACCACTGGCGGATCGGCAATGCATCGGCATCGGGCGTGGTCAGGCCGGTGTCGGCGAGATAGACGAAGCCGTCGAAGCGCGTCTGGTAGACGGAGGCCTTGGCCTCCAGGCGCGAGCCGTGGAAATGCAGGCCCAGCTCAGCCTGGTTGGCGCGCTCTTTGTGCAGCGCGGGATTGCCGATCTCGTAGGAAAGCGTTGCCACGTGCGGCCCATCGGCGAACAGCTCTTCCTCACCAGGCGCGCGTTCGGCACGGTCGACATTCGCGCTCAGGCGCCACGTCCTGTTGAAGTTCCAGGCGGCACCCGCTGACAGGCTGACAGGACGGAAGCGGCGCGATGCGGCATTGGCCGGCGCGGCATCAACGTGGTCGACACGGGCGCCGACATCCACCTGCAGCGCGTTCCATTTGCGCTGCTCGGTCACGAACACGCCCCAGCCCTGCGTGCGGGTGCGGGGCACGAAGGCTTCCGCGCCGATGGCCTCGAACGTGCGGCCAAGGCCCTGCATGCCGACCGCACCCTTCCAACCGGCCAGCAGGCGATGCGTCAGTTCGACACGGCCCTCGGAAGCCTCGTTGAGGAAGCGCGTACCCACCTCCGAGCCTTCGTATTCGACATGCTCGTAACCGGTATGCCCGAAGCTCGCGCGCAGGCCATTGAAAATACCGAAGTCGCGATCCAACCCGGCTTTCGCTTCGACACGGTTCTGGCGCATCTGCAGCGAGACGCCCGCTGCTCCCGTGGCCGGGTCACCGGGTTCGGCCGGATTGCCATAACCATCCTCGAAACGGGCGGCGGAAATGCCGATGAAGCCATCGTCGCCCACCCGCGAGATACCAAGCGCGCCGGATTTCGTGTCGATGAAACTGTTGACCTGCCGGCCACCGCCCGGGAGTTCGTAGTCTTTCTGGTTGCGATAGACCCCGTCCGCGTGGATGACCAGCTTGCCGTCCGCGCCGGACGCATCCACGCGCGCCATGCCGGTGAAACCGTCGTTGACCGAGTCGTGGCGCACTTCCGCCCGGCCCGACACCGTTTCCTGCAGCGGCTTTTCGGCGATGCGGCCATCGACCACGTTGACCACGCCACCGATCGCGCCGCTGCCGTACAGCAGTGTCGCCGGGCCTTTGAGCACCTCGATCTGGTCCGCGAGGAACGGCTCGATGGCGACGGCATGGTCCTGGCTGACGGTGGATACGTCCTGCGTCGAGAGGCCGCCCGAGAGCACGCCGACCCGCCCCCCTTCCAGGCCGCGGATGATCGGGCGCCCGACGCCGGGCCCGAAGTTGGACGACTGAACGCCCGGCAGCTTTGTCACCGTCTCGCCGAGCGTCGAGCCACGCGCCTCGTCCAGGTGCTCGCCGCCGAGCACGTCCACCGGCTTGACCAGTTCCTCGGCGGTACTGCGGTTCGGGGATGCGGTCACGACCACGTGGTCGAGTTCGTCGGCGTTCTTGTGATGCCGGTCGGTCACAGGTTCCCCGGCCGCGGCGGACGTCGTTGCTTCGTCGGCGAAGGCTGGAAGCGCGGCGGCGAGCGCGAGTGCCAGCAGGGCGAGCCGGGGAACGCTGCGCGCGAAGGAAAGGGAAGCGGGGCGACACGCATTCATGGGAATGTGAAGGTCTTGGGGGTATGAGAATGTTATAGTATTCCAAATGAATATGACCGCCCCTGCCGAAAGTCACCATCAAGAAGCCGTTGGCACCCTCGACCGGATGGGCATGACGGGGGCATTGCTCTGCGCGATCCATTGCGCGCTGCTGCCCGTCGCGCTGGTGGTCCTGCCCTCCGTCGGGCTCGCGTTGGTATTCAACGACCGCGTCGAGTTCATCTTTGTGGGCTTCGCGAGCTTCGTGGGGCTGGTGAGCCTGGTTCGCAGCTTCCGCATGCATCGTGCAGGCGCGGCACTCGCCTTGCTGGCTCCGGGGCTGGCCCTGCTCTGGGGCGGTGTGCTCTGGGCGCCACTGCACGAGGCGCTTGCACCCCATGCGATCACGATGGCGGCCGGCGGCAGCCTCGTCGCCGTCGCGCACTTCCTCAACGCCAGGCTGGTTCGCCGCGCTTGTACCTGAGCGCCCGGTGAGACTGGCGGCTGTGCTAGGCTTTCGCGCTTCGCGAGCCGCGTTGGCCACCGCGCCCGCCTCGTATTCGCCGTATTCCGCGGCAGCTGCAGCAAATTTTTCCGGGAGTAGATCGATGGGCAAGGGCGACCGCAAGACTGCCAAGGGCAAGCGTTTCAATTCCAGCTACGGCAACGCCCGCAGCCATGTCGAGGTCACCAAGGCCAGCGGCGTCGCCGCCGCCCCGGTCGTGAAGAAGGCGAGCAAGACCGTGGCGAAGGCGCCGGCCAAGAAGGTCGCGGTGAAAAAGGCCGCAAAGGAATAAGCCCCTGCGTTCCGATGAAAAAGCCCCGCCACAGAGCGGGGCTTTTCCGTTTCAGGGGCTGGCGGTGCGCGGCAGGCTGTCGAAGAATTCCCACATCGCATCATTGGCGGAAAGCGCGGTTGACGGGGTCTTGCCGCGGACCGCGCCGCCGCCTGGCCAACTGTGGCCGCCCGTCGTGGTCACGCAGACCTGGACCCGGCTGCCATCGCGGCAGGCCGCGTGCAGATCGCAACCCGCGCCCGGGCTATCGACGACCCGCCGCGGCGTGTGCGGGCACCCGTCGAATTCGACCCATCGCTCGACACTTGCGGGCACTGAGGTGAATTCGGTGACCTTCGACCGGTCCCGAAAGGCATTCGCGCCTGCGCCGCCGTCGAACAGTACGTGGGTGTCGTCACGTGCGTGGATGTGCAGCACCGACACCGGGCGCTGCGGGCGGCACGTGATCGTATTGTCGGTGCCGGCGACGGGTGCGATCGCACGGACCAGATCGGAGGCGTCGCAGGCGAGGCGGTAGGCCATCATCCCGCCATTGGACATACCGGTCGCGTAGATGCGCTGATGGTCGATGTGCAGATTGCGGTCGAGGTCGGCGACCAGGCGCCGCACGAAGTCCACGTCATCGATATCCCGGTCGCGCGCATCGCCGCAGCAGGTGCCGGCATTCCAGGTTCCGAGCATCCCGTTGCGCAGCGGGCTGATGCCATTGGGGAACACCGCGACGAAGCCGACCTGCTCGGACTTGGAGAGGATCCCGTATCGGGCGTCATCCGCCTGCAGATCCATGTCGCCGCCGCCACCGTGGAAGGCGAGCAGCAGGGGTGCAGGGCGTGCGGGGTCATAGGACCGCGGCACGTGCACACGGTATTCGCGACGCAGGCCATCGTGCATCAGGCTGAAGCGGTAATCGCCCGGGCCCTGGATCGGGCTGCCGGAGGCGGCCATGGTGTCTGGCCCGCGTTGTTGTTGCAGGCGCTGGTGCAGCCGCTCCAGAAGCGGACGCTCCCGTGCCTCGGCGGGAATCAGGACAGCGAGCGCCGCCAGCGTAGCGGTGATATGGAGAAATCGGACACGTCGCATGCGGGCCTCGGGGCCTGAACGGTGGCCTGCCTGTCAACGCATGCGCAGCTCGCGCGTTGACCCTTGGCGACGGGACGCACGCTCCACCGCCGACCACACCCGCAGCAGGTTGCCACCCAGCACTTTGCGGATCGTCGCGTCACCATGGCCGCGCGCGCGGAGTGCGGCGACGAGATTCGGATAGTCGGCGGCCGACCGCAGGCCCGCCGGCAATGCGCCCGAGACACCATCGAAATCCGAGCCGATGCCGACGTGGTCCTCGCCAAGCAGGCCGATCGCGTAGTCCAGCTGGTCGATGACCTGCGACAGCTTCGTCGCCGGCTTCGGATGGGCCGGATCCCACACCGCGTCGAAATCCTCGACCGACTTCACCGGCTCGCCACGCGACTTCGCCTCGGCCTGCGCCTGCTGGAATGTCGCGAGCTCGCGGAAATAGGCGGTGGTGTCAGCGGCTGCGCGTGCGTCGATGAAACCACTGCCGAAAGTGATCTGCACCACGCCGCCGGTCTTTGCGATCGCCTTGGCCAGTTCGTCGCTCAGGTTGCGCTCGAAGCCCGGGGTGAAGCGGCGCAGGCCCGAGTGGCTGGCGATCACCGGCGCGCGGGCGACGCGCAGCACGCCGCGTACGGCATCGTCGGAAAGGTGCGAGACATCGACCATGATCCCCAGCCGGTTCATCTCCGCGACGACTTTCTCGCCGAACGGGTTCAAGCCTTTCCATGGGCGATCAAGCGAGTACGAACCATCGGCAATGCGGTTGCTGTGGCTGTGCGCGAGGGTGATATAGCGCACGCCGCGCGCGTGGAATGCCGCCAGTTGCGCGAGGTCGTCACCGATCGGCGCGCCGTTTTCCATTCCCAGCGCCAGCAGTACGCGGCCATCACCCTGGTGCCGTCGCACATCCGAAGGCGATACCACTTTCGCGAAACGGCCCGGATGCCGGCCCACCAGTGCTTCCACGGCGTCGATCTGCCGATGTGCTTTCTCGCGAGCGGCTCCGCCGGTGTCGTCCGCGGGCGAGGTGTAGATCGACATGAAGGCGACATCGAGCCCGCCACGCCGCGCTTTCGCGTAGTCGAATTCGCGGTCGGGAACCTCGACGCCCAGGTCGCGCCAGGCCTTGAGCAGTTCGGAGGGTGCGTCGATGTGCGTGTCGACGATCACCGCGTCGCGCGCGAAACGTTGCGCGGACTTCGAGGGCTCGGCTGCCATCGTGGCGGCCGGGAACAGGAGAAGGGCGGAAAGCAGTGCGGGGCGCATGAGCAGGCTCCTCGGGATAAAGCCGGTGGTCAGGCTCCGGCACGGACACGGGGGGTGTGCACGGGCGTGCCGCCGCAATGCACGTCGCTGGCGAGTTCACCGCCCAGCCAATAGCACAGCTCGGCGGGATGGCGGATGTCCCACCGCACGAAATCGGCGCGCATGCCGACGCGGAGCAGGCCCCGGTCACGCAGGCCTAGCGCCTGTGCGCCATTCACCGTCGCGCCGCGCAGCGCTTCCTGCGGGGTCAGCCGGAAGTGCGTGCAGGCCAGTTGCATGGCCTGGCGCAGTGACAGCAGCGGCGAAGTTCCGGGATTGCAATCGGTCGCGATCGCCATCGGCACAGCATGCCGGCGCAGCAGGTCGACAGGTGGAAGCTTTGTCTCGCGCAGCACGTGGAAAGCACCCGGCAGGAGGACGGCGACCGTGCCGGCGGCCGCCATGGCGCGAACCCCGGCCTCGCTGGTGTGTTCGATGTGATCGGCCGACAGTCCGCCGAATTCCGCCACGAGCGCGGCGCCCGCGAGATCGCTGAGCTGGTCTGCATGCAGCTTGACCGGCAGCGCGAGCGCGCGCGCTGCTTCGAACAGGCGTCGCGTCTGCGCGGGGGTGAAGCCGATGCTCTCGCAGAAGGCATCCACCGCATCGACCAGACCTTCCGCATTCAGCAGGGAAAGCCAGCCGATGGCGGCATCGATGTAGTCGTCCGGCCGGCCGTCGAATTCCGGCGGCAAGGCATGAGCGGCGAGGCAGGTGGTGCGCACCGTGATGCCCCGGTGGGTGGCAAGGCGACGTGCCACGCGCAACATTCGCCGTTCGGTGTCGAGGTCGAGCCCGTAGCCGGATTTGATCTCCAGCGTGGTGACGCCATCGCGGACGAGCGCATCCAGCCGCGGCAACGACGTATCGAACAACGACTGCTCGTCGGCGGTACGCGTGGCGCGAACGGTCGACAGGATGCCGCCGCCCGCAAGCGCGATTTCTTCGTAGGTCGCACCCTGCAGGCGGCGCTCGAATTCGAGCGCGCGATCACCGGCGAAGACCAGATGCGTATGGCAGTCGACCAGCCCCGGCGTGATCCAGCCGGAGGTTTCAACGACTTGCGTCGCCAGAGAAGATGGCTCGCCCGGCAGATCCGCGCGTGGGCCGACATACGTGAATGCGCCATCCCGCCAGGCGAGCGCGCCGTCTTCGATCGCGGCATAGCCTTCGCCGTCGAGCGTGGCCAGATGTGCACCGACGAACAATCCGTCCCAGCGCGCGTCAGTCGCCACCGCTGCCTCCATCACCGCCGCCTGAATCGCCACCACCGGAATCGCCACCCCCATCGCCAGGAGAGGCGTCGTCACTGGACCAGGATGCCGCCGCCCCGCCGCCACCACTTTCGCCACCGCCACCGCTCCAGGCGTCGGATGAGGTGTCGCCGTCGGTGGTGGTGAACAGGCTGAGACTCCCTATCGAGGCGTCGATGTCGGGCCGGTCGGAATGGCGCGGCGCATTGCGTGGACGCCGCGCACGCCACAGCACGAAAAACAGGCCCAGCACCAGCGCCACGAGGATCCAGCGATTGATCGACATGGCGCTCCGCACGGCGGCTTCGTGGAGCGGTAGCCTAGCGCACCCGCGAATCGCCGAGCCCGCCATGCACGCTGACGCCCCGATCGCCCGACGCGTTCCGCAGGGATGGCGCGTGCCGGGCATTGCGAACCTGCATTCGCATGCCTTCCAGCGCGCGATGGCCGGCCTTGCCGAACGCCAGACCGATCGCGCCGACAGCTTCTGGACGTGGCGCGAAACGATGTACAGGTTCGCCGGGAAATTCGAGCCGGATACGCTGCGCGATGTCGCCACGCAGCTCTACGTGGAGATGCTCGAAGCGGGCTACACGAGCGTCTGCGAGTTCCACTACCTGCATCACGCGCCCGATGGCAGGCCGTACGCGAATGCCGCGGCGATGTCACACGCGCTGATCGAAGCCGCGCAGGTGGCTGGCATCCGGCTCACCTTGCTGCCCGTGCTCTACATGACCGGCGGCTTCGACGGGCGTGCGTTGGCGGAGCGCCAGCGCCGCTTCGGCCACGATGCCGGTCATGTAGAGCACGGGCAGCAAGGTGAGCCGGATGCCAGCCACCTGCGCGGCTTCGATCAGCGCGTGTGACATCGCCGCGGCAT
>SCUY01000138.1 GCA_004322525.1 Lysobacter sp.
GTCAAGGAGGTCTTTGCCAGCCTCTACAACGATCGTGCAATCGCCTATCGCGTGCATCACGGCTTCAAGCACGAGGATGTATTCCTGTCTGCAGGCGTGCAATTGATGGTTCGTTCGGATGTCGGCTCGTCGGGCGTGCTGTTCACGCTCGACACCGAATCGGGCTTCCGCGACGTGGTCTTCGTGACGGCCAGTTACGGCCTGGGTGAAATGGTGGTGCAGGGGGCCGTCAACCCCGACGAGTTCTACGTTTACAAGCGCACGCTGCGGGAGGGAAAGCAGGCGATCCTGCGACGCACGCTCGGTGCCAAGCAGTTGCGCATGGTCTATTCCGAGGTGCCCGGCGAGCGCGTGCGCACCGAGGACACGCCTGTGGCGCTCCGCAGCCGCTTCTGCGTCAGCGATGCCGACGTGCAGGAGCTGTCGAAGCAGGCGCTGGTGATCGAGGAACATTACGGCCGCCCGATGGACATCGAATGGGCGAAGGATGGCGTGAGCGGCAAGCTGTTCATCGTGCAGGCCCGTCCCGAGACCGTGAAGTCGCGCACGCGGGCGACGCAGATCGAGCGCTACCAGCTTCTGCAGCGTGGCGACGTGGTCTGCGAGGGCCGTGCCATCGGGCAGAAGATCGGAAGCGGCGTCGCGCGCGTCGTGCGCAGCCTGGAGGACATGCACCGGGTGCAGCCGGGCGACGTGCTGGTCGCCGACATGACGGACCCCGACTGGGAGCCGGTGATGAAGCGCTCGGCTGCGATCGTCACCAATCGCGGTGGCCGCACCTGCCATGCGGCGATCATCGCGCGCGAGCTGGGTGTGCCCGCCGTCGTCGGTACAGGCAATGCGCTCGACACGATCCATGACGGACAGCGCGTGACCATCAGCTGCGCCGAGGGCGACACCGGCTTCATCTACGAGGGTGAGCTGCCGTTCGAACGCAACGTCGCGGACCTCGAGCACATGCCGCCGGCGCCGCTCAAGGTGATGATGAACGTCGCCAATCCCGAACGGGCGTTCGACTTCGCGATGCTGCCGCATGTCGGTGTGGGGCTGGCGCGTCTGGAGATGATCATTGCCAGCCACATCGGCGTGCATCCCAAGGCATTGCTGGAGTACGACCGCCAGGACCGGGATGTGAAGCAGAAGATCGACGCGAAAATGGCGGGCTACGACAGCCCCGTCGACTTCTATGTTGATCGCCTGGCGGAAGGCATCGCCACGATCACTGCCGCTTTCGCACCGCATCCGGTGATCGTGCGGCTGTCGGACTTCAAATCGAACGAATACGCGAACCTCGTTGGTGGCGCCAAGTACGAGCCGCACGAAGAGAACCCGATGCTCGGCTTCCGCGGCGCGAGCCGTTACGTCGATCCGAGCTTTTCCGATGCATTCGCGCTTGAATGCCGCGCGGTGCTCAGAGTGCGCCAGGAGATGGGGCTCACCAACTGCTGGGTGATGGTCCCGTTCGTGCGTACGCTGGACGAAGGCCGCAAGGTCGTCGAGGTGCTGCGCGCGAACGGCCTCGAGCAAGGCCGCGACGGGCTGAAGATCATCATGATGTGCGAGGTGCCGTCGAACGCGCTGCTGGCGGATGAATTCCTCGATATCTTCGATGGCTTTTCGATCGGCTCGAACGACCTCACGCAGCTCACACTGGGGCTGGACCGCGACTCGGCCATCGTCGCCAACCTGTTCGACGAACGCGATCCGGCGGTGAAGAAGTTGCTGGCCATGGCCATCAGGGCCGCGCGCGCGAAGGGCAAGTACGTCGGCATCTGCGGACAGGGCCCGAGCGACCACCCGGATCTGGCTTTGTGGCTGATGGAGCAGGGCATCGAGTCGGTGTCACTCAACCCGGACACCGTCGTTGATACGTGGCTGCGCCTTGCCAAGGCCAAGGCCAGCGCAAACCCCAACGCCGATCCAGGCTGAGGCGACCTCCGCCGGGAAAGGCAAAGCCCCGCGTCCGCGGGGTTTCAGCGCATTCGGTCGATGATGACGGTGGCGCGGCCACCGGACGCGGCCGTGACGGGAACCGATTCGGGATCGCCCGTACGGGCGTTCGCGACACCACTCGCTGAAAGGCGCGCGCTCACCTCGACGCTGCGGAGCTGGGAAAGCCGGCGTGTGGGCATCGGGCCATCCGCATCGGTCAGGCGCACGCGCACCGGGAACATCGTCACGACGAGCCGCTTCACTGCCACTGGCATTGGAGCCCCCCCGGGCTCGCGCGCGATCACGAACAGCACGGCGCCCGGCTTCACGGAGGCTGCGATCGTGGGGGCGAGGCGCACCTCGACATCCAGACCGGCTGCGGCCGAGGCGTCAGGCAAGGGGGGCAGCCCTGCGTCCTGGCGCGCGGACGCGATCTGTCCGCGCAGCGCCTGTGCGGTGGAAGGTTCGACGCTGTCGAGCAGTCGTGCCCAGGTCGCCGCGGCCGCCGCCGGCTGGCCGGCCTGGCGCTGCGCGACACCCAGGAACCACCTCGCGCGCTGGTGAGCAGGATCGATCGCCAGTGCGCGCTCGAGCAAGGCGACAGCGCGCGCATCGAACTTCCGCGCCGGGGCGGCGAGGGCGCGCGCCTCCGCGGTCTCGGCGAGGATGTCGGGATCGCGCGGTGCCAGACGGAGGGCTTCGTCATAGGCGCGCGCGACATCCGCGGTGCGTCCTTCGGCCCGGTAGGCGCTGGCGAGCAGACGCCAGCCCTCGGGCTGATTGGTGCCGCGGGCCAGTTCGGTTTCGAGACGCGCGATCGCACTGTCCAGCGTTGGTGGAGCGACACGCATGGCGGGGTCCAGCGCCGACGGTGTGCCGATCACGAAATACAGGCCGCCAACAAGCAGAATCATCGCGACGACCAGACCCATGCCGGCAGCCTTGCGTCGACGCAGCAGCGGATGCAGCGCGGCTGACAAGGCGAGCACGGCCAGCAATACGGCGGCGGCGATAAAGGCAGCCACGTCACCAGTCTCCATGGTCATCGATCGCCTGCTGCGAGTTGCCCGCTTTCGCACGTTCGCGTGTCACGCGCCATACGACCCAGCCACCTGCGCCGAGTACGAGCAGCGGGCCAAACCACAGCAGCCACGTGGCGGGCTTCAGCCCCGGACGGTAGAGCACGAATTCACCATAGCGATCGACCAGGAACTGGCGGATCTCACCGTCGCTTCGTCCTTCGCGGATCAGGGTGAGGATCTCGCGGCGCAGGTCGACGGCGATCTGTGCTTCGGAGTCCGCGATTGACTGGTTCTGGCACATCACGCAACGCAGTTCATGCGTGAGGTCGCGAAAACGTGCCTCCTCGACGGCGTCGCGGAACTGCAGGGGATGCCGGTCGACAACCTGCGCGAAGGCGGCGGCGGAGACCAGAAGCGCTGCCAGGAACATCGAGAGACGCTTCATCGCTCGCGCTCCAGCGTGGCCAGCAGCGGCAGTACCTCCGCCTTGATCAGGGTGTCGCTGAGCGGGCCGACGTGCTTCCAGCGAATGCGGCCCTTCGCGTCAACAAGGAAGGTTTCCGGCGCGCCATAGATGCCCCACTCGATCGCGCTGTCACCTGGCTCATCAGCGATGACCAGCCAGTAGGGGTTGCCGAACTGTTCGAGCCAGCGCAAGGCATCTTCGCGGCTGTCCTTCCAGTTGAAGCCGACGATTCGCACGCGTCGCGTCTCCGCGAAACGGGTAAGCACTGGATGTTCGTCGCGGCAGGCCGGGCACCAGCTGCCAAAGACGTTGAGCATGTAAGGCGCGCCGCGCAGTTCGCGTGCCTGCACGATGCGGCCGGGCTCGTGCAGCGCAGGCAATGCGAACGCCGGCGCCTGGCGGCCGATCAGTGGCGATGGCAGCGCCTCGCGGTCGGGATTGCGGCTGAGCCAGACACCGGTGGCAAGAAGTGCGGTAAGCGCACCGAACACGACGAGAGGGATCCACCGGTTCCGGCTCATGGTCGCGTTCCTGCCGGTGCGGCCACTAGGCCTGGACGCACAGTGCGGAAGCGGCGGTCAGTCGCCGCGGCCACGCCACCGAGCGCCATCATCAACGCGCCGGCCCAGATCCAGCGCACGAACGGCTTGATATGCACGCGGACCGCCCAGGCGCCGTCACCCAGCGGTTCGCCTAGCGCGACATACAGATCGCGCCGGACGCCGGGGATGATCGCTGCCTCGGTCATCACCTGTCCGCCGCTGGCATACGAGCGTTTTTCCGGATGCATGACGTCGATGGCATGGCCGCGTTGCATGACCCTCACAGTGGCGCGATCGGCGACGAAATTGGGGCCCTGCCAACGGTTCACGCCCTCGAAGCGGAAGGTGTATCCCGCGAGCTCGACCGGCTGCCCCGGCCGCATTGCGAGCTCGTGCTGCTGCGCCAGGCCTTCGACCAGAAGCGCACCGACGAGGAACACACCGACGCCCGCATGGGCCAGGATCATGCCGATCATTTCGCCGGTGAAACGTCCGCCATCACGGATGCGCCTGAATACGAATCGCGCCGTACCCAGGCCGATCCACGCGGCACCGGCGATACCCAGCGGTGCTTTCCATCCGCCCTCCGGCAGCATGAAGAACACGGCGGCCCCACCCACGAGCGCGACGATCGCCCATGGCATCAATTGCCGCGCGGGGCGCGCCACCTCCTCGCGCTGCCAGCGGGTGAGCGGCCCGAACGGCAGCAGCAGCACCAGCAGCGCCATCATGGGAATGAAAAGGGCAGCGAAGTAAGGCGGCCCGACCGAGATCTTGCCGAGGTCGAATGCATCAGCCAGCAGCGGATACAACGTGCCGATCAGCACCATCGCACAGGCGGCGGTCAGCAGCACGTTGTTCGAGAGCAGTAATGTTTCGCGCGAGAACAGCGCGAAGTAACGCCTCCGCTCCGGGCTTTCCCCGGGTGCGCGCAGAGCGTAGAGAAGCAGCGACCCGCCGATGACGATGGCCAGGAATACCAGCACGAACGTGCCGCGCGAAGGATCGGCGGCGAACGCATGCACGCTGGTGAGCACGCCGGAGCGCACGAGGAACGTGCCGAGCAGAGACAGTGAGAATGTCGCGATCGCGAGTAGAAGTGTCCAGCCGGTGAAGCTGCCACGTTTTTCCGTCACCGCCTGCGAATGGATCAGGGCGGCGCCCGCGAGCCACGGCATGAACGAGGCGTTCTCGACCGGATCCCAGAACCACCAGCCCCCCCAGCCCAGTTCGTAGTAGGCCCACCACGAGCCGAGCGCGATGCCGAAGGTGAGGAAGGCCCAGGCGATGTTGGTCCACGGCCGTGTCCAGCGCAGCCAGTGGCTGTCGACTTCTCCTTCGAGCAACGCGGCGATCGCGAACGCGAAAGGCACGGAGAAACCGACATAGCCGGCATAGAGCATCGGCGGATGGATGATGAGACCCGGATCCTGCAGCAGCGGGTTGAGGTCGCGCCCCTCCGCGGCCGCTGGCAGCAGCCGGATGAACGGATTGCTGGTGAAGATCAGGAACGCGAGGAAGCCGACCGCGATGATTCCCATCACGCCGATCACGCGCGCGAGCACGTGCGGTGGAAGACCCCGGGAGAAACGCGCGACCGCGCCCGTCCACAGCGCGAGCACCAGTGCCCACAGCAGCAGCGAGCCTTCGTGCGAACCCCAGACCGCGGAGAACCGGTACGCCAGCGGCAACAGTGAATTGCTGTTCTGCGCGACGTAACGGACGGAAAAGTCCTGGGTGACGAAGGCGGCTGTGAGTGCGACGAACGCGAGCGCGACCATCGCCAACTGCGCATAGGCGGCTGGCCGTGCGACATCCATCCAGGGGCAGATCCGGCGATGCGCGCCGATCAGGGGAAGTGCGGCCTGCGCCACGGCTATCACGAACGCGAGCAGCAGCGCGATCTGGCCGAGCTCAGGAAACATGGTGCCTCCGTGTACCGGTCACTGCGCGCGCACGCCAGCAGGCACCGCCGCTTCCGCGGGCGCGGGCGCGACAACAGCGTGTTTCACGTGCGCCTTGCCCATTTTATCGGCGACTTCCTTGGGCATGTAGGTCTCGTCATGCTTGGCGAGCACCTGTTCGGCGACGAAGTGGTCCCCCTGCATCCGCCCGGTGGCGATGACTGCCTGGTTCTCACGGAACAGGTCGGGAAGGATGCCGGTGTACAGCACACGCATGCGCGCATCGCCGTCGATGACGTCGAACCGTGCCTGCATCGAACCAGGCGCGCGCACGAACGAACGTGCGGCGACCATGCCGCCGAGGCGGAACCTGGCGGATCCCGCACGTACCTGCGGCCCCGCGGCACCGGTGAACACCTCGTTCGGCGTGTAGAGATAGGCGATGTTGCGTTGAAGCGCCATGGCGACGAGCGTCGCGGTGAGGCCAGCGCCAAGGACGAGCGCGAGGATCCAGAACAGGCGACGACGACGGATCGGGTTCATGGGGATTCCGGTAAGCGGGGCGGCCGGGTGCGGCCGGATTCACGCGCCATGCGCAGGCGCGCGCTGCGTAACTGGCGTGTGATCTGCAGCCGCGTCGCGATGAAATCCACGCCCAGAACGAATGCGAACACCGCGTAAGCGGCGATGACATAGTGTCCGTAGGTCATCGCGCGGACCCCGCGAGCTGCCTGACCCAGGCCTTGCCCGTTTCCCGACGCAGGTTGTCCGCCCGCGCGCGGGTGAGCAGCGCTCCGGCGAACCACAGCTTGGTGCCGACCAGCATCCACACCAGCGGTGGAATCATGCTCGGGTCCATCGATGAGCCACCCAGCAAGCGGATCGTCTGGCCCTGGTGCAACGAGTTCCACCACACCACCGAGTAGCGGATGATCGGCAGCAGCACCACGCCGACGATCGCCAGGAACGAGGCAGCGCGCGCCGCGATGCGACGGTCGTCGATCGCACCGTAGATGCCGATCACACCCAGATAGAGGAAGAGCAGGATCAGTTCGGTGGTCAGGCGCGGATCCCAGTCCCACCAGGTCCCCCACATCGGCTTGCCCCAGATCGATCCGGTAACCAGCGTGATCAGCGTGAACGCGGCGCCGATGGGTGCGCAGGCCATCGCGAGGATCTCGCAGAGCTTGATCCGCCAGACCAGTGCGATCGCGGCGTAGATCGCCATCAGCCCGAATACGGCCATGCTCATCCAGGCCGCCGGCACGTGGATGTAGAGGATGCGGAAGCTGTCGCCCTGCTGGTAATCGGCCGGCACGTTGAACATCCCGCCCAGAGGCGAGGGCAGCCGGGCAAGGACATTGAGTGCCCAGAGGACGCCAATCACCATCGCGAGCAGGCCCAGCGCATAGCCCCACTTCGCCCAGCGCGCGGCGAAGCGGTCGAAGGTGGGCGGCGAGCCGAGTTGGTGGAACCAGCGGACCAGCGGATTCATCGTGGGAGGCGTGCGGTCGATCCGACTGTGACTGCGGGGAAGTGTCCCGGCGCGATGGCACGGGCGCTTGGTCTGACTGGATTCGTCAAGGTTAGTTCAGCGCGATGCGGAGCGCCGCGGCGGCGGCCAGGGGGGCGAGGAGGAGACCTGCGACGAGCCCGGCACCCAGGAGATACAGCGCCCCGGAGGAATCCAGCCCCTGCGCGGCGGCGGCGACGCTTCCCGCGCCGAACACCAGTACCGGAACGTAGAGCGGCAGCGCCAGCAGGGAGACCAGTATACCGGAGCGCTTCATTCCAACCGTCAGCGCGGCGACCACCGCCCCGATCAGGCTCAGCAGTGGCGTGCCCAGCGCCAACGAGGCAAGAAGGATCGGCAGCTCGGCATGTGGCAGGTGCAGGAGTTCGGCCAGCAGTGGGGTCGCAACGAGAAGCGGCAGGGTCGTGGTCGCCCAGTGCATCGCCGTGCGGATGAGAACCAGCCAGCCCAGCGGGACCGGCGCGAGCATCCATTGTTCGAGCGTGCCGTCCTCCGCATCCGCGCGGAACAGGCTTTCGAGCGAGAGCAGGCCTGCGAGCAGCACGGCCAGCCAGAGGACCGCGCTGGCGACCTTGGCCAGCAGCCGCGCTTCGCCACCCAGGGCCAGTGCGAACAGCACGATGACGAGGACCGCGAACATCGCCGGTTGCAGGGCATCCCCGCGGCGGCGCCAGACGAGCTGCGCATCGCGGACGGCGACCGCCCGTGCGGCCTGCAGCAGCCCTGGAGACGGACCGCTCACGTGCCACGCCCCAAATGGAGCAGCCGCGTGCGGACCGGAGGCTCGGCATAGGCGCCATGCGTGGTCAGCAAGACTCCTCCGCCAAGCCGCAGGTGTGCCTGGATCATCCGGTTGACGAGTTCGATACCGCCGAGGTCGAGATTGGCGTAGGGCTCGTCGAGCAACCATAGAGGGGCGGGTGACAGCCACAGCCGGGCGAGCCCGAGACGCTTTCGCTGGCCTGCTGACAGGTGCCGCACCAGCGCGTCCTCGTAACCGGCAAGGCCGACCGCCTCCAGCGCCTGCGCCGGCAGTTGCCCGCGACGACGACCCTGCACGCCGGCCAGGTGCTCCAGGTTCTCCAGTGTCGACAGATCCGCCTTGAGGCCCGGGAGATGCCCCAGGTAACCGATCACGCCGGCGCGTTCGACCGGTGTCGCCTCGCGCCCGTCGATTCGCACCCGGCCATGGTCCGCGCGCAGCAGGCCGGCCAGGACGCGCAGCAGCGTGGTCTTGCCTGCGCCGTTGTCGCCCTGCACGAGCAATGCCTCGCCGGTATCGACCGAGAGGTCGAGTGGCCCGAAGACGGGTTCATCGTCGCGCGTGAAGCACAGGCCATGGGCCTCGAGCAGGGGCGGACGGGCGGAGTCGGAGTCGGGCATCGGCGCGTCGGAACGGCCGGCGGCCGCAGCGCGTCATTCTATCCAGTCGACGTGCGGAAGGCCGGCGCCGGCAGCATCGGGCGGGGCGGGCATCAGCATGCGCAGCCTCACCGGCTCACCGCGCGACCAGCCCAGGATGCCGGCCTGATCGAATTCGCGGCCGAGTTCGTCGGTGCGCTGGCTGCCCAGCCCCGCGATGAGCCAGCCGGCTTCGCGGTGGCTCCCCTGGGCATCCTGCGCCCAGACGCGCCGGTAGTTCGCCCCGAGCCTTTCCAGCTTCGACGCGAGCGGAACCGTGCCGCACAACGAAGGCCGGGTCGACGGCGTTGTCGCCACCTACGTGACCGGCTGGATCAAGCGCGGCCCGACGGGATTCATCGGCACCAACAAGTCCTGCGCGCAGGAAACCGTGCGCGCTCTGGTGGCCGACTACAACGCGGGGTTGTTGGCCTGACGGTTCGCCAGCGCGGCGACCACGGCAACGAGCGGTTCGTCGCGGCTCACCTCGAAACCGATCGCCCGCGCGGCGCCGTCGATGACGTACCAGGTGAAGTCGGCCAGGTGCGCGATCATCTCTTCGCGGGTGTGCGTCGGCGCCGGGCTGCGCACCCACGCGAACAGCGTCTCCTCGACCATGGTCACGATCGCCAGCGGAACCAGTTTGAACGCGCTGTCCTCGACGCCGATGGCCAACTGGATGGCGGCGATGATGCCGTCCGCGCGTTCGATGATGCGGAGCTTCAATTCGCCCACGGCGTCGAGCGTTTCGTCGCCCTCGAACGACGGGCCGTTGCGCGCGAACTCG
>SCUY01000139.1 GCA_004322525.1 Lysobacter sp.
CATAGCCGGTGACCAGTGGTCACCGGCTATGCGCTGCTGATGCTGTTCGGGCGGCAAGGCCTGTTGGGCGCATGGCTGGAGCAGTCGTTTGGCGTCTCGTTCGCCTTCCGCTGGACCGGCGCGGCGCTCGCAAGTGCGGTCATGGGTTTTCCATTGATGGTGCGCGCGATCCGGCTGGCGATCGAATCGGTCGACCCCCGGCTCGAACACGCCGCTGCGACGCTCGGCGCACCGCGATGGCGCGTGTTCACCGACATCACCCTGCCCATGTCATGGGCAGGGGTCATCGCGGGCGCGATCCTCGGCTTCGCCAAGGCGCTCGGCGAGTTCGGTGCCACGATCACTTTCGTTTCCAGCATTCCCGGCGAGACGCAGACCATCGCCTCGGCCATCTACGGGCTGCTGCAGGTGCCGGGCAGCGAAGCCGCGCTGTGGCGGCTGTGCGCAATTTCGGTCGCAATCTCCTTCTGCGCGATGCTGCTGTCCGAGGCACTCGTGCAGCGCCGTCGCGGGGATCCCGTGTTGTGAGGGGCGCGACATTCGACATCGACGTGCGGCTGCGTCGTGGTGGCTTCGAGCGCCGGTTCGCGCTCCACAGCGACGCGCGTGTGATCGCGATCGTCGGAGCCTCCGGGGCAGGAAAAACCTCGCTGTTGCATGCCATCGCCGGCCTGCTGCGCCCGCTGGATGGAACCATTCGCGTCGGCGGCCTTGTCCTGTACGACGGGGCAAGGCATGTCGACGTTCCTGTCCATCGTCGACGCGCCGGCTATGTCTTCCAGGACGGCCGCCTGTTTCCGCATTGCGGCGTGCGCGGCAATCTGCTTTACGGCGCCCGTTTCGCCCCCCGTGTTCCACCGCCCCGGACGTTTGCATTCGACGAGGTCGTGGAGTTGCTCGGCCTGCGCCTATTGCTCACGCGTAGCACGCAGGCGCTGTCCGGCGGCGAAGTGCAGCGCATCGCGCTGGGCCGGGCACTGCTGTCGCAACCCAGGCTGCTGCTGCTCGACGAACCCTTGTCGATGCTGGATTTCGATCGCCGTGAGGAGCTACTCCCGTTTCTGCAGCGCGTCCGCGATGAATGCGGGCTGCCGATGGTCTACGTAAGCCATGTCCTGGACGAAGTACGGCGGCTGGCTGACGAGGTGCATGTGCTGCAACCGCTCTCCTTCTGTCCGCAAAACCATGACGATGGGCCGTCGGATGTACCCGCCGCACAATGAGCTCGTGTGGCTGTCGCGTTTGAACGCAATTGGGCGCCCTGATCCGCGTGGCGGCGTGTTGATCGAAAGCCGCGCTGGCCAACTCCCCGAAACGCAGGCGCGCTCCCTCACAGGCGCAAGAGCGATGAAGCGCATCAAGGTGACGACGTGCCAGTCAGCGCCAGCCAGCGGCCCGTGCAGCGCGTTCCTGTGCGCCATCCATCACTTCACCCTGTAGACGGTCGTCGATTGCCGCCTGCACTTCGGGCGCCATCCCGGATGACGCCTGCCTGACCTCACCCGGTGCAGCGGCCGCCGCTGCGAGCACAGACAGTTGCCAGCCGTCGCGCCGGCGACAGGCGAGCCCCGACAAATGCGACCCCGGCGCGACGAAGCTGCGACAGAGGCGTCCATCGGACGCCCGGAACGTGAGGCCGATCGTTACCGCATCACCGTGCTGCGGTGTGCTGGCGAGTGCATGGTCGAGCGCTGCCGCCAGAGCACCGCGTGCAACCAGCCCCGACTCGCCCGTGCCGACCAGGCTGGTGGAAGGACGCAGCCACTGCGCCATGGCAAGCGCGGCGACCGAAGCGGCGAGAGCGATCACCGGGGTGCGCCAACGCGGCCGGGCCCGCGCCGTGGAGCGATGCGGAAGCACTGCACCGGCAGCGTTCGATATCCGAACATCAAGGGCACGATCCTTGTCGTCGCCGGCTTCCAGCACTGCGTTCAAACGCGCCGGAACCCCCTCCCGGAGCACTGGATTGAATGCGCCATCAAGTTGGCCGCGCAATGCGCGCTCGCGTGCCACGCGCGCAGCCACAAGCACGTCCACTGCCATCGCAGCCTCGATGCGCGCAGCATCGGCCTGCACGAGTTCGCCGTCGACGAATGCCTGGAGTTCCGCGTCGGTGATGTTCATGAGCCTTCACCCAGCAAGTGTTGAAGCGCCTGGCGCCCTCGCGCCAGACGGCTGGTGACGGTGCCGACCGGAACCCCGAGCAGGTCGGCGGTTTCACGGTACGACAGGCCCTCGACCAGCACGAGGGCGACCACTTCGCGTTGCTCATCGGAAAGCGTGGCCATCGCCGTCGCTACCGACATCGCATCGGCATGCCGATCGATCGCCGCTTCGCCAACCGTCTCGCCCAATGCCTCGGGCGCGAAAACCCTTGAGCGGCGGCTACGGGCACGCAATTCGTCCAGCCAGGCATGGCGGATGATTCCAAACACCCAGGCGTCGAGCCGCGTATCCGGCCGCCACTGGGCCGCGCGGGCGAGTGCACGTTCCAGCGCGATCTGCACCAGGTCGTCCGCATCGGAGGCATGGCCGGTCAGCGCCCGCGCCAGGCGACGCAGTCGCGGCAGCAGATCGGTCAGGCCCTGGCGAAGTTCGACGGTCTGGTTCACGCGTTGTCAGGCTCTACGTCTGGAGAGCTCGTTTTCTTCCCGCGATGACACAACGCGGTAACCGGGCATAAAGCGGGCCGATGCTAGCATCCGCGCCGCTTCGTCCGGATGCCTGCCCATGCGTAGTTTCGTGACCACCCTGATCACAGGTCTCTGCGTGTCACTGTCATGGCAGAACCTGTCCGCGCAGGTACTGGGGGGTGCCATGCCTTCTCTGCCATCGCTTCCGGCAGGTATCGCGCCGCTCGGCCGCGTGCTCGATGAACAGCCGCTGCAGGGCCCGCTCGATGACCTGCGCCGCGTGCAGATCCACAGCCTGCTGCGAACCGAACGCAGGCGCCTCGACACCGATGTGCGCGGCGCGCCGGTACTGCGTTACGAGTACCTGATGCTCGCCCCGCAGGGAGCCGTGCCCGATGCAGTGCGCGAGGCCGGTTTCGAGGTGCTGCGCCGCGCGAACGAAGGCGATGAGCTGGGCCTGGAGATCGTGGTGCTGCGCGACAGCCGACGACGCGCTGCGATGCGTGCGATGCGTGACCTGAAGGCGGCTGCTCCACAGTCCGAATTCGCCTTCCAGCATGTCTACCTGCCGGCAGGCAATGCGCGCGCGCAGGCACTCAGCCCGCTGCAGACAGGCGGCCGCGTGGCACGCATCGGCCTGATCGACGGCGGCGTGGATACCTCGAACCCCGCTCTGGCCGGCGTGCACGTGCTGCCGTCGGGCTGCAATGGCAAAACTGTTCCGCAACTGCATGGCACGGCGGTCGCGGTACGCCTCGCCGGGGGCACGCGCGACACGCTCTACGCAGCGGACCTGTGGTGTGGGGATCGCGTCGGCCGCGCGACGCTCGGGCTGGTCGAGGCCTTGTCATGGATGGCGCGCGAGCGCGTTCCCGTCATCAACATCAGTCTCGTCGGGCCGGACAACCCGGTCCTCGCGCGGGCGATAGGGGCGATGGTCACGCGCGGCCATGTGATCGTGGCGGCGGTGGGGAACGATGGTCCCGCCGCGCCGCCGCTGTTTCCCGCCGCGTATGCGGGGGTGATCGGCGTAAGCGGCGTTGATGCAAAGCTGCGCGTGCTGCCGGAATCGGCGAGCGGGCCACAGGTCGATTTCAGCGCGTCGGGCGTGGTCGACACGAAGCTTCGTGGTACGTCGTTCGCCGCGCCGCTCGTTGCGCGTGTCGCCGCGCAGGCAGTGAGCACGCCATCGCCCGATGCGCTGGCGACCGCGCTACGCACACTGGCCGAGCACGCACGCGACCTTGGCAGCCCCGGGCGTGATCCGCGTTACGGCGACGGTCTTGTCGTCGCCGACTGAACCATTCCCCAATCCACGTAGACATCACGGAAGGTTCCGGCCATCTCATTCGTAGGGATTTCCAACACGCGGATGGTCCGCGACCAGGAGATTTCCACATGCGCAGCAAGTTCTTCGTCTCGACCCTTCTCGCCTCGGCCGTCGCGATTGCCCTGCCGGCGCAGGCGCAACTCCTCGGTAGCGGCTCCTTCAGCGGGGGCCTGACCGGCGGCCTCGGCGGTAGCGTGAATTCGACTATGGGAGGCATCGGTGGCGATGCCAGGGCTGCAACCGATATTCGTGCTGACGGCACCATCAATGCCTTGAGCCGCATCGACGCCGTACGCCAGCGTGTCGCCGAACGTGCCCAGCGCACCGCGCAGCGCGTGAACGGCGCCGCCAACGCCGCGGTGAGCCGTGCCGGCGATGCGACCGGCTCCGTCAATGGCATGGTCGAGACCGGTGCACAGAGCTCGAGCTCGCTCGACGTCACCCGTGGTGGCGTAACACTGGAAAACAACAGTTCCGCGCATGGTGCGGTCGACGCAGTCGGCAACGTAACCACCGGCCTCGACACTGCGCGCGACCGCGCCTCGGCAGCTGGTCAGCGCGGGCTGGACATCGCCACCGGCATGGCCGGTGATGCCCGTTCGGCCGCTGGCGGCGCCGCATCCGCCACGGCAAACCAGGTGCGTCGCGGCGCGAGCGCTGCCGGACGCG
>SCUY01000140.1 GCA_004322525.1 Lysobacter sp.
GCTCTTCCGATCTTCACGAACCAGGCATTCCGCACGACGTTGCCAAGCGCAAGGATCACCTTGGTGAACAGCGGCAATTCGGCACCGAGGCTTTCGTACATCTGCGCAAACTGCGGCACCACGTAGCCGAGCAGGAACAGCATGCTCAGGGTGACCATCACCATCAGGATCGCCGGATAGATCAGCGCGTTGATGACGCGGCCCTGCAGAGCGCGCGCGCGCTCGAGGTAGTCCGCAAGCCGCGCCAGCGTGTCGTGCAGATTGCCGCCAGCCTCGCCCGCGCGGACCATGTTGATGTACAGGCGTGAAAACGTGCCGTGCTGGCGATCCAGGGCGGTCGACAGCGCCGCGCCGCCGCGCACCGCTTCGCGGATGTCGGAAATCGTGCGCCGCGCGACTTCGTCATCGGGCAACTCGAGCAGGATCGACAGCGCACGGTCGAGCGGCTGGCCCGCGCCGAGCAGCGTCGCGAGTTGCTGCGTGAACTGCACCAGTCGCGCGCCACCGAATGGCTTGGGCTTGAAAAGATTTTTCCAGACCGCCGGCCCGCCGCCCTCGCTGGCGGGACGCGCTTCCACCGGCAGATGGCCCTGCCCCTGCAACCGCTGCACCACCTCGTCGACGCTCGCGGCTTCCATCTGGCCATCGAGCATCTCGCCACGGGGGTTGAGCGCCTTGTATCGGAAAAGGGGCATGCGGCCGTCAGGCGTCCTCGGTCACGCGCAGCACTTCCTCGATCGTCGTCAGACCCTGCAAGGCCTTGGCGATGCCGTCCTCGTACATCGTGCGCATGCCCGACTGCCGCGCGAGTTCCTCGATCTCGCCCATGCCCGCATGGCGCATCACCGCGCGGCGCAACTCATCGTTCATGACGAGGAATTCCATGATCGTCGTACGCCCGTGGTAGCCCGACGGCGCCAGTGGCGAACCCTTCGGGCGGAACAGGTAGATCTCGCCTTCCGGCTGCAGCCGGCGCAGGCCGAACTTCTCGATCTCTTCCGGCGACGCGGGATATCGCTCGGCGTGCGTGGGCTCCAGCCGGCGCACGAGGCGCTGCGCGAGGATGCCGTTGATCGTCGACGTGAGCAGGTAGTCCTCTACGCCCATGTCCAGCAGTCGGGTGATGCCGCCCGCCGCGTTGTTCGTGTGCAGCGTCGACAGCACCAGATGGCCGGTGAGCGCGGACTGGATCGCGATGCGCGCGGTCTCGAGGTCACGCATTTCGCCGATCATGATGATGTCCGGATCCTGTCGCACGATCGACCGCAGCGCATGGGCGAAGTCGAGCCCGATCTGTGGCTTGGCCTGGATCTGGTTGATGCCCTCGATCTGGTATTCGACCGGATCCTCGACGGTGATGATCTTGACGTCCGGCGTGTTGAGCTTGCTCAGCGCGGTGTACAGCGTGGTGGTCTTACCCGAACCGGTCGGGCCGGTGACGAGCAGGATGCCGTGCGGCTGGTCGAGCACGCGCTGGAAGTCGGCGAGGAAGTTGTCGGTGAAACCGAGTTTCTCGAAGCTGAGCACCACCGACTCGCGATCGAGCAGTCGCATCACCACGCTCTCGCCGTGCGCGGTCGGCACCGTGCTCACGCGCAAGTCGAGCTCGCGCCCCTGCACGCGCAGCTGGATGCGGCCGTCCTGCGGCAGGCGGCGCTCGGCGATGTTGAGCTTGGCCATGATCTTGATGCGGCTGATCACCGCGGCCGTCAGGTTGGCCGGCGGGCTTTCACCCTCGTGCAATACCCCATCGACGCGATAACGCACTTTCAATGCAGTCTCGAACGGCTCGATGTGGATGTCCGAAGCGCGCAGCTCGACCGCGCGCTGGATGATCAGGTTCACCAGCCGGATGACGGGCGCTTCGGAGGCGAGGTCGCGCAGGTGCTCGACGTCGTCCATCTCGCCGGCCTCGCCATCGGCATTGTCGACGATCGCGCCCATCGCGCTGCGGCCCTGGCCATGCCAGCGCTCGATGAGCGCATCGATCTCCGAGCGAAGCCCGACCAGCGGCTGCAGCGGGCGCGGAATCGCCAGCCGCAATGCGTCGATCTGGTAGGCGTCCTGTGGGTCGGCCATGACCACATCGATGCCGAGGTCGCTTTCGCGCACCGGGCACAGATGGAACTGCCGCATGAACTTCACCGACAGCGCGACGTTCTCGGGTGGCAGGTCGGGCAGGTCTTTCGGGGTGATGAGTGGCAGGGCGAGCACGTGGGCGACCGCTTCGGCATGGTCGCGCTCGGAGACCAGGCCCAGGCGGCCGAGCAGTGACAGCAGGCTGCCGCCGGTCTCCTGCTCGAGCCGGCGCGCTCGCGCCAGGTCGGCGTCCTTCAGGCGGCCGCGCTCCATGAGCAGCGCGACGACACGTGACTCGAGCGGATCGGCTCCGATGGGCCCTTCGAACGTTCCGGCGACCGCGTTCACGCCTACCTCCTCGATGGACGCCGGACTGTAGCAGGGGCTGCGCACGGGCCGCCGAGGGCGCGTGGGTGCGTCGTGTTCAGCCCACCCATGCGCGGGCGTTGCGGAACATGCGCAGCCACGGTGAATCGACGGGCCAGTCCGCCGGAGCCCAGCTGAGATTCGCACTGCGCAGCGTACGCTCGGGATGCGGCATCAGCAGGGTGACGCGGCCGTCCTGGCTGGTGAAGCCGGCGATGGCATCGACCGACCCGTTCGGATTCAGCGGGTACCGCGTGGCCTGTTCGCCATGGCCATCCACATAGCGCGCGACCGTGGCGAGCGCGCCGCGGCCTCCGGCATGGTCGAAATGGACGCGTCCCTCGCCATGCGAGACCACGATCGGAAGGCGGGAGCCTTCCATGCCGCGCAGGAACAACGACGGCGACTCGACCACCTGCACCAGCGCCAGCCGCGCCTCGAACTGCTCGCTGCGATTGCGTAGAAGGCGCGGGAAGTGTGCGGCGCCCGGGATTACCGGCGCCATCGCGGACAGCATCTGGCAGCCGTTGCAGACGCCCAGCGCGAATGTGTCGACGCGAGCGAAGAAGGCCGCGAAGGCTTCGCGCAGGGCACTGCGCTCCAGTGCGCTGGTCGCCCAGCCGCGACCGGCGCCGAGCACGTCGCCATAGCTGAATCCGCCGCAGGCGGCCAGGCCGGCGAACCCGGCGAGATCGGCACGGCCGGCGATGAGGTCGGTCATGTGCACGTCGACCGCTTCGAAACCGGCGCGATCGAATGCCCAGGCCATTTCGATCTGCCCGTTGACGCCCTGCTCGCGCAGGATCGCCACCCGCGGCCGCGCGCCGGTGTTCACGAACGGCGCGCCGATATCTTCGGCGGGGTCGAAGCCCAGCAGTGGCCTCAGCCCCGGCGCATCGAAATCACGCGCGATCGCGCGCTCCTCATCCGCGCAACCGGGGTTGTCGCGCAGACGCTGCATGGCGTGGCTGACCGCACTCCAGGCATCGAACAGTTCCTGCCAGCTCCACTCCGCGAGTGTTTCGCCTTCGCGACGTACGCGTACCTGTGGAGTATCGGTTGGCCGCGCGATGCGCTGCGTGCAGTCGATCAGGCCGTGCCGGGCGACGAGGTCGGCGAATTCAGCGCGGTCTTCGGTGGCGACCTGCACGATCGCGCCCAACTCCTCGTTGAACAACGCGCGGAATGGATCCTCGCCCCAACCGTCGAGAATGATGTCGAGACCGGTGCGCGAGCAGAACGCCATCTCGCACAGCGCCGCGAACGTGCCGCCATCGGAGCGGTCGTGGTAGGCGCGCAGCAGCCCTGCCTGGCGAGCGGCGCGGATCAGCTCGAACAGGTCGGCCAGGCGCTGCGGGTCGTCGACGTCGGGGACGCCGAAACCGTCGCGCTCGCCCGCCGCGGCGAAGGCTGGGCAGGCGGCATGGCCGCCGGCATCGGGATGGCACTGCGCGAGCACGGAGCCTCCGAGCCGCTGCCTGCCGCCGCCAAGGCCGATCAGCCACAGGTCGCTGTCGACCTCGCGGTCGAGCAGCGGCGTGAGCTGCCCGCGAATGTCGGTGACCGGCGCGAACGCGGTCACCACCAGCGACACCGGCGACACCGACTTCTGCGGCTGCCCATCCGCCTGCCACTGGGCCTGCATCGACAGCGAATCCTTGCCGACCGGGATGGCCAGCTGCAGCGCCGGACACATCTCCATCGCGATCGCCTTGACCGCGTCGAACAGCAGCGCGTCCTCGCCTGGATGGCCTGCGGCAGCCATCCAGTTGGCGGAAAGCTTGATGCGATCCAGCGATTCGACCGGCGCGGCGCACAGGTTGGTGATCGCCTCGCCCACCGCCATGCGGGCGGCAGCGGCGGAATCGAGAAGCGCGAGCGGCGCGCGTTCGCCCAGGGCCATGGCTTCGCCCGAGAAACCCTCGAAGCCGGCGAAGGTGATCGCGCAGTCGGCCACGGGCAGTTGCCATGGGCCGATCATCTGGTCGCGCGCGGTGAGCCCGCC
The DNA here is from genome assembly GCA_004322525.1 of Lysobacter sp. GTDB lineage: Bacteria > Pseudomonadota > Gammaproteobacteria > Xanthomonadales > Xanthomonadaceae > Cognatilysobacter. Next base: position 4,451 of record SCUY01000140.1, read on the forward strand.
GACACTGCGATCGCCGATCGTCACAAGAAAACTCTTGTTCGCCACGGTCGGATGCGCGAGCACGCGCAGCGCGGCGGCGCGAAGGTCGAGGCTGCCGCACTTCAATGCAGGCCATCGCGGCGCTGCCGGATAACGCGTTTCGCGGTGCATTTTCGGCGGCTTGCCGAACAGCACGTCCATCGGGATGTCGATGGGGTGAGGATGACCTGCTTGCGCGGCACTGCCGCCCAGGTCATCCGAACGCCCGGCGCGCTGCGCCGGGCCGGGTGTCGCAGCCGCCCCATCGTCCGCGCCGCCATAGACGCCTTCGACGGTCGCCCCATGACCGACCACCAGTCGCTCTTCGGCCGTCGCGTAACCCACGACCGCCACCGGGCAGCGCTCGCGTTCGCAGATCGCGAGGAACTCGTCGACGCGCTCCGGTGGCAGGCCGAGTACATAGCGTTCCTGCGATTCGTTGCACCACAGCTGCATCGGCGACAGCGACGGGTCATCACTCGGCACGCGGCCGAGGTCGATCACGCCGCCCAGGCTGGAGTCATGCAGCAGTTCGGGGATGGCGTTGGACAGGCCGCCCGCGCCGACGTCGTGGATGGTGGCGACCGGGTTGTTCTCGCGCAGGCCGACGCAGCGGTCGATGACTTCCTGGCAGCGGCGCTCCATCTCCGGGTTGTCGCGCTGCACGCTGGCGAAATCGAGTGCTTCGTGGCTGTCGCCGGAGGCCACCGAACTCGCGGCGCCACCACCGAGGCCGATCAGCATCGCCGGGCCACCGAGCACGATGATCGCGTCACCAGCGCGCAGGCCGTGCTTCTCGACCTGGATGCTGTCCATCGCGCCGAGACCGCCGGCGAGCATGATCGGCTTGTCGTAGGCGCGGGCGAGCACCGTGTCGCCAGGCCGGGCCTCAGGCAGTTCGAAGCTGCGGAAATACCCGAGCAGGTTCGGCCGGCCGAATTCATTGTTGAACGCCGCTGCGCCGAGCGGGCCATCGAGCATGATCTCCAGCGCCGGCGCCATGCGCGGGTTCAGTGCGCGGGGCGCTTCCCACGGCTGCGGCAGCGTGGGGATGCGCAGGTGCGAGACCGAGAAACCGGCCAGGCCCGCCTTCGGCTTGCCGCCCCGGCCGGTCGCGCCTTCGTCGCGGATCTCGCCGCCGGCACCCGTGCTCGCGCCCGCGAACGGCGAGATCGCGGTGGGATGGTTGTGCGTCTCCACCTTGATGCAGAACGCCGACACCGCTTCCGCCTCGCTGCGGTAGGTGAAATCCGTCGCGGATGGACGGAAGCGTTTGGCGCGATAGCCCTCGACCACCGCCGCGTTGTCGCTGTACGCGCTGAGCGTATGGGCCGGCGTGGTGCCATGGGTGTGGCGGATCATCCGGAACAGCGACATCGGCTGATCGACACCGTCGATCGTCCACGTCGCATTGAATATCTTGTGCCGGCAGTGTTCGGAATTCGCCTGCGCGAACATCATCAGCTCGACGTCGGCCGGCGCGCGGCCCAGCGCGGCGTAGCGCTCGCGCAGGTAGGCGATCTCGTCGTCGGCCAGCGCCAGGCCGAGACGCAGGTTCGCATTCTCCAGCTGGTCGAACGGAATGCGCTCGACTTCGCCACGCGATGGCGCCTGGAACAGGGCACTGGCGTCGTCGCGCGCTTCGAGCAGCGACTGCGTCATCGGATCATGCATAGCCTTCGCGAGGCGGCCCTGTGTGGCTGCGTCATGCGGCCAGCCTTGCAGGTCGATCCGCATTCCGCGTTCGACGCGCTGCACCGGCTGGCCTGCACCGCGCAGCAGTTCGGTGGCTTTGCTCGACCAGGGCGAGCGCGTGCCCAGCCGCGGTGTCACGTAGCGGGAGACCACGCCAGCGGGTGACGGCGTGAAGCCTGGCGATGCCTCGAGGATCTGCCCGAGCCTGGCGAGGTCGGCTGTGGTCCCCGGCTCAGGCATGACCCAGTAGATATGCCCTGCCCCGAGGAGGCGGGCATCGGGATGCAATGCGCGAAGGCGGGCTTCAAGCCGCTCGAGGCGGAACGGCGACAGGGCGGGAGCGCCCTCGAGGACGATCATGTCCGAAGGACCGTACGAAAGCAGGGCCGTGCATTGTACCTGCGCCGGCTGGCGGCTCCGGCCGCGCGCAGGGTCAGCTCCCCTTCGCCGGCGTCGCCTTCGCCGCGAGTTCGTCCAGCACCTGGCGCATGCGGGCCGGCGGCACGTAGCCACCGATCTGCCGGCCATCCTCGGCGATCACCATCGGCGTACCCGTCAGGCCTGCACGCTGGCCGACGTCGTACTGCTGGTCGACGGTCGTCTTGCACGTACGCGCGGGAACCGGACGATCGTTTTTCGCATCGGTCAGCGCCTTGCGACGGTCGTGCGCGCACCAGACGGAGACCATCTGCCGGTAATCGGCGCTGCCAATCCCCGCACGCGGAAACGCCACGTATTCCACCGCGATGCCCTGGCGGTTGTACTCGGCCATCTCGCTGTGCATTTTCCGGCAGAAACCGCAGCTGATGTCGGTGAACACGGTGACGCGATGCTTGGGGTTCTCCGGCGCGAAAATGATGCGATCGGCGGCCGGGATCGTGGCCACGAGCCCGCGACGGATCTTCGACAGCGCCCCTTCGGTGAGGTCCTTGCGGGTGGATACCTCGAACAGCGAACCGCCCTGCCCGGGCACGAACAGGTACTTGCCGTCATCGCTCGCATAGGCCACCTGCCCGGCGACCACGACCTCGCGGAACCCCGGAATCGGGGCCGCGCCCACATGGTCAACCACGGCGCTGGGACTCAGCGCCCTCACCGCGGCGAGCGCACGCGCATCCGGCGTTCCCGCCGCGGGCTGGACCTTGGGGGACGGCGTGCCGGCGGCAGGCGCGGCGGGCGCCTTGCCTGTCTCGGGTGCCTGCGCGCAGGCGGAAAGGCTCATGGCGCCGAGTACGGCGGACAACAGGATCTTCATCGGGGCATCCGGGGGAGGAGTGCAGGTGGCCGGCGGGGACGCGGCTGGGCTCCGATTGTGGCATGCGTCCAGCGGGCGGCTGCGCCGTGGCTTTCGCCACGTCGGCTCCCGCTCAGGTCTTTTGCCTGCGGCGCGCCAAGTGGGCCCGGCCCCTCGCAGCGCGACGGGCGTTCGGCAGGCCGCGCGGCAGCGCCGCGCAAGCGGCTGCGACGCGGCTACGCCGCGTCGGCCCCCACTAGGCTTGCCTGCGACGCGCCAAGTGGGCCCGGCCCCTCGCAGCGCGACGGGCGTTCGGCAGGCCGCGCGGCAGCGCCGCGCAAGCGGCCTGCCTCACCCTCTCGGGTGGTGGAGGCGGTGGAGGTGTTTCAATTTTTCCCGGGCGACAAGGGTGTAGATCTGCGTGGTCGATAACGAACTGTGGCCCAGCAGCATCTGCAACGCGCGCAGGTCGGCGCCGTGATTGAGCAGGTGCGTGGCGAAGCTGTGACGCAGGCCATGGGGGCTGATCCGTGCGGGCTCGATGCCCGCGACGATCGCCACGCGTTTCACCGTCACCCAGAACTGCTGTCGCGTCATCGGTACGCCGCCGGTGCTGACGAACAGCATCGGCGTATGCGTTCCCCCCAGCAGCGAGCCGCGCGCGGAGGCCAGGTACCGCTCCAGCCAGTGCTGCGCCTCCTGTCCCATCGGCACGAGGCGTTCGCGACCGCCCTTGCCGGTCACCCGCACGGCGCCCTGCCGCAGGTTCACCGCCTGCGCAGGCAGGCCCACCAGTTCGCTCACGCGCAGGCCGGTGGCATACATGAGTTCTAGCATCGCGCGGTCACGCAGGCCGACGGGCGTCTGCACGTCAGGCGCCGTGAGCAGCGCGGTCACCTGGGTTTCGGTCAGCGCCTTCGGGAGCAGGCGTGGCAGGGCGGGGGAGCCGAGCAGCGCGGTCGGATCGGCATCGCGCAGACGCTGCCTGACACACCAGCTGAAGAATCCGCGCATCGCCGAGAGCAGGCGCGCATTGCTCCGTGGCGAATAACCGCTGCGCGAGCGGTGCGCGAGGTAATCGGAGATCTGGGGCGCGGTAGCGCGAAGTAGCGCGTCGTCCTGCCCGCGCCAGCGCGCGAAGCCGCCAAGGTCGCGGTGGTAACTCGCACGCGATGCGGTGGACAGGCCGGTTTCAGCCCACGCGGCATCGAGGTAACGCTCGATCACCATGACATCCGCGGCGGACAGTTTGGGCAACGCGCATGCCGCCATGCGGCGTGCGGTGACGCCGGCGGAACCGTGCCGCGCAGAGACGTCAGAACCCATGACGCGAGCTTACGACTATCCTTTCCGCATGGCATCGATCCGCGCGCATGCGCTCATCGGCCGGCGCCTGCTGGCCCTTCTGTACGACTTTTTCCCGGTGGCCGCACTGTGGTTCGCGACTGCCGCTGTCGCGTTGTTCCTGCGCGGAGGCCAGCCGGTACGCGCGGACACCCTCGCCGGCTGGAGCGAGGGAATCGTGCTCTGGCTGGTCACCGGCCTGTATGCGACCGCGAGTTGGCGGCTTGGAGGACAGACCCTCGGCATGCGTCCGTGGCGGCTGCACGTCGTCGCAGACCCGCAAGGCATGCCCCCGGGCTGGCGCGCCGCATGGCTCCGGTTCGTGGTTGGCACGGTGTCCCTGTTTGCCGGCGGCGCGGGCTTCTGGTGGGCGTGGATCGATCGCGAACGGCTCACCTGGCACGATCGCGTTAGCGCGACCCGATTGATCCGCCGCGCTCCGGCGACTTGAACACTGATGATGGGGCACGCGGCGCGACGGGCGTTCGCGATGCCTGCGCGGCAAGGCCGCGCAAGCAGGCCCTCAGTCCCAGGTAGTTCCAGCACCCGGCCCGTCGCAGCGCGACGGGCGTTCGCGACGCCTGCGCGGCAAGGCCGCGCAAGCAGGCGTCGCTCACCCCGAGCGGCGTTTGAACAGGAGGGCTGAGGTGGCGAGCATCAGCAGGGTCGGAGCAAGGTAGGCGAAGCGATAGTCCAGGTCGAACGCGCGCGCCGAGCGTACGAAGACTTCCTGCAGCAGCCAGAAGCCGAGCGAAAAGACGATGCCGAGAAACAGGCGACGGCCCAGCCCTCCACTGCGCAGCGTGCCGAAAGCGAACGGCACCGCGGCGAGGACCAGCGCGAGCGCATTGAGCGGATAGAACCAGCGCTCCCAGTAGTGGCGCGCGAACTCGCTGTCGTCCAGCCCGTTGCGCTGGCGGTAGTCCATCGCCTTGCGCAGCTCGGTGGAGGCGAGATAGCGGGGGCTGTCGATGTCCGCGGCCAGCGCGGTGCTGTCCAGCCGCGAAGCCCACTGCTCTTCGGCCACGTGCTCGCGTCGTACCGCATTGCCCTGGAAAACGGTGCGCGTGACGTCGCGCAGGGTCCAGCTGCCCGGCCGGTGTTCGGCCACGCGCGCCAGGGCGATCGACTTCAGGCGGCCGTCTTCCTCGAACTGGTAGAGCCGCACCTCGCGCAGTTCGAGCCATTGCCGGCCGTTTTCATTGCGTTCCTGCCCGCCCTGCGCATTGAGGATGATGTCGCCCTCGCGCGCCCACAGACCGGAGTAGCGCGCGACCACGGTATCGCGCGACTGCGCGGTCTGCCGGAGCGCGTTCGAGCTTCGCTCTCCCCACGGGCCAAGCGTTTCGCCGTTGAACACCATCACGGCGGTCAGCAGTGCGACCGCTCCGGCGACGGTGAGGCTGAGCCGGCGGCGTGACAGCCCCAGAGCGCGCAGCGCGGTGAGCTCGGAGGAGGCGGCCAGCTGACCCAGCGCCATCAGCGTGCCGATCACCGCAGACGTGGGGAACAGCGTGTACGCGCGGCGCGGTGCGGTGTAGGCGACATACAGCACCGCTTTCGGGAACGTGTAATCGCCTTTGCCGACCTCGCCGATCTCGGTGACCAGCGCGAGCATGATGTCCAGCCCCAGCAACACCGCCCAGGCCAGCAGTACCGTGACCAGCACGGTGCGTGCGACATACAGATCGTGGAGCTTCGGGAATGGCTTCACGACGTGGCCCTCGCCCGATACCGATACCGGGGCCGGCGCACGCGGCCATCGGCCATGTACATCCATACCGACGCCACCAGCAGCGGGATCACCAGCCACCACAGCCCCCATGCCACCGCGACCTTGCCCTTGGCGAGCCAGGTGGTGCCGGTGAGCATCAGCATGGTGGACACCAGATAGACCAGGAAGCCGAGCACGATCCGGCCCAGCCGCCCTTCACGCGGCGAACTGCGCGCGAGTGGAATGGCGAGCAGCGCGAAAGCGAGTGTCAGCAGCGGCGGCGCCATCCGCGAATGCAGTTCGGCCTTGGCCTGGCGCCGCGGATCGGCAAGCAGCTGCAGGGTCGACAGCATGCGCGGGTCATCCGCGTCGTAGCGCTGGCTGGCCGCCGGCATCTGCGCCTCGTTGCGGCGATATCGCATCAGGCGATAGTCGCGACCATCGCCAGCCCGCGGGCCCTCCACTTCGAAACCGTCCTCCAGCACGAGGAAACGGTGGCCCTTCTCGTCGATGTCCAGATGGCCGCTGTTGGAGGTGGTGACATCGAGACGATCGTTTTTCTGCCGGTAGATGAATACACGTTCGAAACGCGTGCCATCCCCCGAAATGCGGCCGACGAAAACCACGCCGCCGTTGGCGATCGGCGTGAAGCGGCCGGCTTCCAGCCCGGATACCAGCAGGTTGCGACTGGCCGCGTTGACCATCTGCTTCGCCACGCGACCGGCCCAGGGAGCAAGCCACAGGGAACAGGCGGCGACCACCAGCACCACCGGCACCACGAGCGCCAGAACCGGCCGCAACAGGCGCCGCGGGCCGATGCCGATCGACTGGATGACCGGCATTTCCGAATCCCGGTACAGGCGCCCCATGGCGAGCATCAGCCCCAGCATCAGGGCCAGCGGCAGGATGATCGGCAGCCAGTTGAGGAAGAGAAGACCGAGCTGGGGCAGCAGCATTTCCGCCGGCACCCTCCCCTCGGCGATGTCCCGCAGCACGTCCGCGAACACCGCGCCGAAGGCCACCATCAGCAGCACCAGGGTGGTGGCGAAGGTCGCCTGTACGAACTCGGACAGCAGGTATCGGTCGAATTTCAGCATTCGGGGGCGCTGCTTTAGACTCGTCAGTTCGTTCAACGGCCCGGTCGACACCCGCAACGGGCGCCGCGGGAATGAGTTCCCGGCCGATGGCGCCGGGCTCCGGCCCACAAGGTCGGCGATTGTACGTAAAACCTTCCTGATGCCTTTTTCTGCCGGAACCCCTGGATGGCCCTCGAATTCGCTCTCACTTCCGACGCACCGGCCCGCGTGGCTGCTGACTGCGTCATCATCGGGCTGTTCGCCGACCAGACCCTGACCGCCGCCGCGTCGGTGCTGGATGAAGCCTCGGGCGGCCGCCTGCGAACGCTCGTCGAGCGCGGCGACGCCAGCGGCAAGACCGGCAAGACCGCGATCCTGCACGACCTTCCGGGAATCACCGCCCCGCGCGTGCTGGTGGTGGGCCTGGGCGAGCAGGCGAAGTTCGGCGTGCCGCAGTACATCAAGGCCATCGGTGACGCCGCGCGGGCGCTCAAGGCCGGGCCCATCGCCCATGCGGTCACCACGCTGCCGCAGGTGCCGGTGAAGGGGCGCGACACCGCATGGGCGGTCCGCCAGGCGGTGATCGCCACCGATCACGTCGCCTACCGCTACACCGCCACGCTGGGCGAGAAGTCGATAGCCAAGATCGAGCCGGGCCTGAAGCGGCTCACGATCGCCGGCAATGACGCGCAGGCGCTCGCGAACGGCCAGGCCATCGCCGCCGGCGTGCAGTTCGCGCGCGAACTCGGCAACCTGCCGCCGAACATCTGCAACCCCGGCTACCTGGCGCAGCAGGCGCAGGAATTCGCGGCGCGGTTCGACAGCTGCAGCTGCGAGGTGCTCGACCGCGAGCAGATGGCCGCGCTCGGCATGGGCTCGCTGCTCGCCGTCGCGCGCGGCTCGGCCAATCCGCCCAGGCTCATCGTCCTGAAGTACAACGGTGGCGGCGATGCGAAACCCTATGTGCTGGTCGGCAAGGGCATCACCTTCGACACCGGCGGCATCAACCTCAAGGTGCAGGGCGGCATCGAGGAGATGAAGTTCGACATGTGCGGCGCGGCCACCGTGATGGGCACGTTCGTGTCCGCGGTCGGCATGAAGCTGCCGGTCAACCTGGTGGTGGTGGTGCCGGCGGTCGAGAACATGCCCGATGCGGACGCCTATCGCCCGTCCGACGTGCTCACGTCGATGTCCGGCAAGACGATCGAAGTCGGCAACACCGACGCCGAGGGCCGCCTGATCCTCTGCGATGCGCTGACCTATGCGCAGCGCTTCGAGCCCGCTGCGCTGCTCGACGTCGCCACGCTCACCGGCGCCTGCGTCGTTGCGCTGGGCAAGTACGCAGCGGGCCTGATGTCGAAGGACGACGACCTCTCCGCCGAACTGGTCGCCGCCGGCGAAAACGTCTTCGACCGCGCGTGGCCGCTGCCGCTGTGGGACGAGTACCAGACGCAGCTCGAATCCACCTTCGCCGACGTCTACAACATCGGCGGCCGCTGGGCCGGCGCGATCACCGCGGGCTGCTTCCTCGCGCGCTTCACCGAAGGCCAGCGCTGGGCGCACCTGGATATCGCCGGCGTCGCCAACGACGAAGGCAAGCGCGGCATGGCCACCGGTCGCCCGGTCGGCCTGCTGTCGCAGTGGTTGATGGATCGCGCCGGCCCCGCCTGACGCATGGCGCGCGCCGACTTCTACCTCGTCACCACGCCGCGTTTTCGCAGCGAGCCCTTGCGGCTCGTCTGCGAGCTCGCGCGCAAGGCGGTCGACGCCGGCCTGCCCACGCTCGTGCTCGCGCGCTCGCAGGAGCAGGCCGAGGCACTCGACGACCTGCTCTGGGACATGGGCAATGACGTCTTCATTCCGCACCAGATCGCCGGGCTCGACGAGGACGAGGACGAAGCCGAGGTGCTGATCGCCGCGCCCGGGGTCGACGCCGCGCTGCGCCCGCTGGTGATCAATCTGCGCGACGCGGCGGTGGAAGGCGCGTTCGACCGCGTGCTCGAAGTGGTGCCGGCCGACGAGTCCGCGCGGGGACCGCTACGCGAACGCTGGAAGCAGTACCAGGCCCGCGGCCTGGAGCTGAAGAAACACGACATGTAGGCGGATAGGCGACGCGCGACTGCGTCGTGGGCTTGCGGCGAATCGTCCGATTTCCTGGGTCGTCGTTCCGGTCGCGTCTCGTGGCCCGTCAACCGGGTGCCCGACCGCGTCACGACGGCAGTGTCGAGAACGGCGATATCCACCGATGCGCGTGGCGCATGCGTCCACATCATTTCCAGCACCGACGCTCGCGGCCGTGGTCGCCGCGCCGGTATCCTGACCGGCCCGGGCCCTGCCCGGCCTCCTTCCCTGCCCGCGACCGGCGCCATGCCGCCGGCCCGCCGCTTCCAGCGACCCGCCATGTCCCTCGCCCCCGGTTACGACCCCACCCAGTTCGAGACGCGCCTCTACCAGCAATGGGAGGCCAGCGGCGTGTTCAAGCCACGCGGCCGCGGCGAGCCGTATTCCATCCTGCTGCCGCCGCCGAACGTCACCGGCACGCTGCACATGGGCCACGCGTTCCAGCACACGCTGCAGGACGCGCTGGTGCGCTATCACCGCATGCTCGGCTTTGATGTGCTGTGGCAGATGGGCACCGACCATGCGGGCATCGCGACCGAGATGGTGGTCTCGCGCAACCTCGCGCTCGAAGGCCGTGGCGACACGCGCGATTCGCTCGGCCGCGAGCGCTTCATCGAAAAAGTGTGGGAGTGGAAGCAGACCTCGGGCGACACCATCGAGCGGCAGATGCGCCGGCTCGGTACTTCGGGCGACTGGACGCGCAGCGTCTTCACCATGGATCCGATGGCCGCCGATGCCGTGCGCGAGGCTTTCGTGCGGCTTTACGAGCATAAGGACGCGGACGGCAATCCAGATCCGCTGATCTATCGCGGCCAGCGCCTCGTAAACTGGGACCCGGTGCTCAAGACCGCGATCTCCGATCTCGAAGTAGTGAACGAGGAAGAAGACGGGTTTCTGTGGTCGATCCGCTATCCGCTGGCCGATGGCGCGACGTACGAATACGTGGAGCGCGACGCCGACGACAACGAGACGCTGCGCGAAATGCGCGACTACGTCGTCGTCGCCACCACGCGCCCGGAAACCCTGCTGGGCGACACCGCGGTGATGGTGCATCCCGACGATGCACGCTATGCGCCGCTGCATGGCAAGTCGGTCAAGCTGCCGCTGACCGGCCGCCGCATTCCGGTCATCACCGATGACTATGTCGATCGCGAATTCGGCACCGGCGTCGTCAAGGTCACGCCGGCGCATGATTTCAATGACTACGCGGTCGGCCAGCGCCATTCGCTGCCGCTGATCAATATATTCACCAAGGACGCGAAGATCATCGGCTCGCCAGAAAGCCACGCAGAAATCAGTGCGGAGCTGGCAAAGAACGACCCTGCTGAAAACCGCGGCGTGCTTGTCGACGATGCGCGTTTCAGCCCTGAACGCATTCCGGCGGAATATCGCGGCCTGGACCGTTTTGAGGCGCGAAAGATCATCGTTGCAGACCTCGAAGCGCAGGGTCTGCTCGTCGAGACCAAGCCGCACAAGCTGCAGGTGCCGCGCGGTGATCGCACCGGCCAGGTGATCGAGCCGTACCTCACGGACCAGTGGTTCGTGAAGATGGACACGCTCGGCGCGAAAGGTCTCGCACTGGCCGAATCGGGGGCCGTGAAGTTCGTCCCTTCCAATTGGATCAACACCTATCGCCACTGGATGGAGAACATCCAGGACTGGTGCATCTCGCGCCAGCTGTGGTGGGGCCATCGCATTCCCGCTTGGTACGACACCTCCGGCCGCGTATACGTTGGCCGCGACGAGGCCGAAGTGCGTGCGAAGCATGCGCTCGGCAGCGAGGTGGCGTTGACGCAGGACAGCGACGTGCTGGAGACGTGGTTCTCCGCATCGTTGTGGCCGTTCAGCACGATGGGGTGGCCGAACGACCCGCTCATGTCCGAGCGCGGCTTCGACCGCTTCGTGCCGTCGTCAGTGCTCGTCACCGGCTTCGACATCATCTTCTTCTGGGTCGCCCGGATGATCATGATGACCGACCACTTCACCGGCGAAGTGCCGTTCAAGCATGTCTACATCACCGGCCTGGTGCGCGATGCGCAGGGCCAGAAGATGTCGAAGTCGAAGGGCAACATCCTCGACCCGCTCGATCTCATCGACGGTATCCCGCTGGATGCCCTCGTCGCCAAGCGCACCAGCGGCCTGATGCAGCCGAAGATGGCGGAGAAGATTGAAAAAGCCACCCGCAAGGAATTCCCTGACGGCATCCCCGCTTTCGGCGCCGATGCGCTGCGTTTCACCATCGCCGCGCTCGCCACCCACGGTCGCGACATCAAGTTCGACCTCGGTCGTGCCGAGGGCTACAAGAACTTCTGCAACAAGCTGTGGAACGCGACGCGCTTCGTGCTGATGAACACCGAGGGCTTCCTGGCCTCCGGCGTGCCCCAACCCCGGACCGACGCCGAGCGCTGGATCCTCGCGCAGCTCGCGCGCACCGCCGCCGAAGCCGAACAGCACTTCGCCGACTACCGCTTCGACCTGCTCGCCCAGTCGCTGTACGAATTTGCCTGGAACCAGTTCTGCGACTGGTTTGTCGAGCTGGCCAAACCCGCGCTCAATGGCGACGACACCGATGCCGCGGACAGCACGCGCCATACGCTGCTCTACGTGCTCGAGCGCCTGCTCTCGTTGCTGCATCCGCTGATCCCGTTCGTAACGGAAGAGTTGTGGCAAGCCGTGGCGCCGAATCTCGGCATCAGCGAAGCGACGATCATGCTGCGGGCGTATCCGGTCGCGGCGGAATTACCCGAGGCCGATGCTTCCTCGGAAGCTGCGGTCGAGTGGCTCAAGGCGGTCATCTCCACCGTGCGCCGCATGCGCAGCGAGTTGAACGTTGCACCATCGAGGCAGGTGGCATTGCTGCTTGCCGAGGGCAATGCGTCCGATCGCGAACGCGCGCGTCGTTTTGATTCCCCGCTGCGATTCCTGTGCAAGCTCGAATCGATCGCCACGATCGATGACGCTGACTCCGCACCTCCGTCCGCCGCAGGTGTCGTCGGCGGGCTCAAGCTGCTCGTGCCACTGGACGGCCTGGTGGATCTGGGCGCCGAACGCGTGCGCCTCGACAAGGAGATCGGGCGCGTCATGGCCGAGATCGGGAAATCCGAGGGCAAGCTCGCCAGCGGGACATTCGTAGCCAATGCACCGCCCGCGGTGGTCGAACAGGAGCGCAGGCGGCTCGCCGACTGGACGAGCCAGCGCGAGGCGTTGATGGCCCAACGCCGGAAGCTCGGCTAGTACAGCGGCCCTGGCAGCCGGTTGCCGCCGCCGCATCATTCCGGCGGCAGCAGTTCCATCGCCATGACCAGCGCATCCTCCCGGCCATCGCGTGCTGGGTAATAGCGCGGCCGGCGGCCGATCTCGTTGAAACCCTCCTGCTCGTACAGGCCGATCGCACCGGCGTTCGAGGGCCGCACTTCAAGGAAAACGCGCTGTGCCCCCCGGCTGCGCGCAAGATGCAGCAGCGAGCGCAGCAGGCGCCGGCCATGGCCACGCCCCTGGTATTCCGGCGCGACGCAGAGGTTCAATACATGCGCTTCGCCCGCCGCGAAGCTCATCAGGAAATAACCCGCGACCTGCCCGTCCACATCCAGTACCCAGGCGAGGTAATCGGTGCGCAGGCAGTCACGGAAGATGCCCGCCGTCCAGGGAAATTCGTAGGCCCGCGCCTCGACGCCGTGGACCGCATCCACGTCCGACTCGCGCATCGGGCGCAATGCCGCGATGCCCGCCGACGGCCGCAATGCCGCGCTCATCCTCGACGCGCCGCCTTGCGCAGGGGGCGCAACGCACGCCAGAACGCGCGTCGCGTGGCGATATCACGTGGTATTCCCAGTGCCCGTACCAGGGCGGCGACATCCGCACCCTGTGCCACCCGCGACAGGCCAGACGGAAGCGTCGGGGGACGATGGATCAGCACATCGAAACCCATCGCCTGCAGGCAGTCGAGCTGGCGCGGAGTCCAGGGCAGCGTCATGCCATCGCTCCGCCCGGCCGCCTCAGGCGCCGCCATGCCCAGTAACCCGGCCCCGACAGTGCATACAGCCCGGTGATCGCCAGCAATACCGTGGGCGGGTCGATGGCAATGGCGACGAGGGCCGCCACCACGACGATGATCGCCAGGAACGGCACGCGGTCGTTGCGTGGCCCGCCCCCCTTGAAGCTGAAGTAACGCGTGCGGCTGACCATCAGCAGTGCGGCGGTCACTGTCACTGCCAGGGCGGGATAGCGGAGCTCTTCGCCGGTGAAGCCAAAGGCGACGCAGGTCCAGATGAAGCTCGCCACCAGACCGGCGGCGGCCGGGCTCGCCAGGCCGATGAACCAGCGCTTGTCGACTTGGCCCACCTGCGCATTGAAACGCGCCAGCCGCAATGCGGCGCAGGCCGCGTACAGGAATGCGGCGATCCAGCCGAGCTTGCCGGGGGTGGCGCCGTCGAGCCGCAACGCGCCGAGCGCCCAGTGGTACATCAGCAACGCCGGTGCCAGGCCGAAGCTGACCAGGTCGGCCAGCGAGTCGTACTGGGTACCGAATTCGCTCTGGGTATTGGTCAGCCGCGCAACGCGGCCATCCAGGCCATCGAGCACCGCCGCGATGAACACCGCGGTGCAGGCGTCCGCGAACTGCCCCTGGGCGGCGGCGATGATCGCGTAGAACCCGGCGAACAGGCCGCCCGTGGTGAACAGGTTCGGCAACAGGTAGATGCCACGGGCGCGCGGCCGGGCCGGCGCAGGCGGAGTCGGGGATTCCATCCGTTCAGTGTATCGCTTGCCCCCGGGGCCGCGCGGTGCTGCAATCCCCGCATCCCCCGCGTTCCTGGAGCCGCCATGCGCAGGCTGACGATCGTCCGTACCCGCCTCCTGCCGCTTGCCGGGGCCGTGCTCGCCCTGCTCGTGATGCCCGCCATCGCCGGGGAGATCTATACATGGAGGGACGCCCGGGGCGTCATGCACTATTCCGACTCGCCGCCACCTGGCCAGAAGCATGCGATCCGCAGCATCTCCGACCGCGGCACGGCCATCGTCGCGGCACCGGCTGCCAAGGCGGCGCCCAATTCCGACTGCTCGAACGCGCGCAGCAACCTGACCCTTCTCCAGGGCACCGGCAAGATCGGCATCGACGACAACAAGGATGGCAAGCCGGACCGCGAACTGACAGTGGCCGAACGCAGCCGCCGCCTCAAACTCGCCCAGGCGCAGATCGAAACCTACTGCGATGCTCCGACCGCGAACGCGGTGACGACGATCAAGCAGAGCTGACACCGTCGCGGGCCACCGCGCGGCACATGGCAGAATGACGGCCGTTTCCGCGCCGAAGCCTGCCGATGCGCCTGTCGCAGTTCCACCTCCGCACCACCAAGGAAACGCCGGCCGACGCGGATGTCGTCAGCCAGCAACTGATGCTGCGCGCGGGCATGATCCGCAAGCTCGCGGTCGGGCTGTACACGTGGTCGCCGCTGGGGCTGCGCGTGCTGCGCAAGGTCGAGCGCATCGTCCGCGAAGAGATGACCGCCGCGGGCGCCATCGAAATGCTGATGCCCTCGATCCAGCCTCGCGAGCTGTGGGAAGAGACCGGGCGCTGGGAAAAGTTTGGCGGCCAGCTTCTGAAGATCAAGGACCGCAAGGACGCCTGGTACGCCTACGGCCCCACGCACGAGGAAGTCATCACCGACTTCGCACGGCAGGAACTGGCGAGCTACAAGCAGTTGCCGGTCAATTTCTTCCAGATCCAGACGAAGTTCCGCGACGAGATCCGCCCGCGCTTTGGCGTGATGCGCGCGCGCGAGTTCCTGATGAAGGACGCCTACTCCTTCCACGCGTCCGACGAGGATCTCGCTCGCGAATACAGGAACATGGTCGACACCTACGGCCGCATCTTCACCCGGCTGGGGCTGAAGTTCCGCGCGGTGTTCGCCGATACCGGCGCGATCGGTGGTTCCGCGTCGCACGAGTTCCACGTACTGGCCGACTCGGGCGAGGACGCGATCGCGTTCTCGACGGGTTCGGACTACGCCG
The DNA here is from genome assembly GCA_004322525.1 of Lysobacter sp. Lineage (GTDB taxonomy): Bacteria > Pseudomonadota > Gammaproteobacteria > Xanthomonadales > Xanthomonadaceae > Cognatilysobacter. The sequence continues at coordinate 19,662 of SCUY01000140.1, forward strand.
CGAACGTGGAGTTGGCCGAAGCCGTGTCGCCCGGCACTCGGCCAGCCGCGGCTGAAACGATGCGCAAGGTCGAAACGCCCACGCAGAAGACCTGCGAGGACGTCGCGGTACTGATGGGCATTCCGCTCACCCGCACGGTGAAGTCGGTCGCGCTGATGGGCACCGACCCCGCGAGCTCCGATCCGTCGAAGCGCGCGCGCTTCGTGCTCGCGCTGGTGCGCGGCGATCACGTCGTCAACGAGATCAAGCTGTCGAAGTTGCCGGGCATGAGCGAGTACCGGCTGGCAACGGAAGCCGAGATCCGGGAGCATCTGGACGCTTCGCCCGGCTTTCTCGGCCCGGTGTCGCCGGCCCGCGGCATCTTCATCGTCGCCGACCGCAGCGTCGCCGCGATGGCGGATTTCGTGGTCGGCGCCAATGCCGATGGCTACCACTTCGCCGGCGTGAACTTCGGCCGCGACCTGCCCGAGCCGGATCTCGTCGCTGACATCCGCAACGTCGTCGCTGGCGATCCATCCCCCGACGGCCGCGGCACGCTCGGCATCGCGCGCGGCATCGAGGTCGGCCACGTGTTCCAGCTCGGTCGCAAGTACGCCGAAGCGATGAAATGCACGGTGCTCGACGAGACCGGGCGGGCGATCACCCCGGCGATGGGCTGCTACGGGATCGGCGTGTCGCGGATCGTCGCCGCGGCGATCGAGCAGAACTTTGACGCCAACGGAATCATCTGGCCCGACACGATCGCGCCATGGCAGGTGGCCATCTGTGTGATCAATCCGAAGAACTCTCCGGAGGTGGCGGCCGCCGCCGAGGCATTGCATCGCGATCTGCAGGACGCGCGCGTGGATGCTGTGCTCGACGACCGTGGCCTGCGCGCGGGTGCGATGTTCGCGGACATCGAACTGATCGGCATCCCGCATCGCGTGGTGGTGTCCGAGCGCGGCCTCGCAGCAGGCACGTTCGAATACCGGCACCGGCGCGCCGCCGAAGCCGAGCAGTTGGACCGCGACGGGGTATTCGCCCGCATCGCCGGCGCCGGCGCCGGATAATCCACCGCATTTACCCGGCTGCGGCCGGTGATTAAGATGGGCCACCCGCGATTATCGGCGGCCCATTTTCTTTGCATTACCGGAGAACCGCATGGCGATCGATCTGGACCGCATGTCCACCAAGGAGCTCGAGGACCTGATCCACCAGGCGAAGAAGCGCCGCACCGTCCTCAGCAAGCGCAAGCCCCTGGCTGCCGTGCGTAAGCGCCTTGAACAGCTGGCACGCGCGGAGGGTTACTCGATCGCGGAATTGTTCGGTGCCCGTGCCGCCACGCCGGATGATGGATCGGCGCGCAGCACCGCACAGCAAAAGGCGGGAAGCCGCAAACCGTCGAAGATGGCGGGTACGAAGGTCGCGCCGAAGTACCGCAACCCGGACAATGCGAGCGAGACATGGAGTGGCCGTGGCAAGCAGCCGCGCTGGCTGCAGGCGCAGACAGGAGCCGGTCGCGCACTCGGCGATTTCCTCATCCGCTGAACTACCCCAGCATGCGTGTTCAGGACGCCGGCCCCGCGCCGGCGTTCCGCTTTCCGGACAGGGAAATCACGGGGCGGCGGCAGGGTGATGCGGACCTGTGTCCCCTCACAGATTGCGGCGCGGCGGCAGCAGCAGATTGCCGAACAGCAGGCCGGCCACCAGCGCCGCGAGGGCATTGAGCACCGTCAGCAACGCGACCTGCCCGGCGCCGACATCCTGTTGCTGGATCAGGCTCAGCAGCCCCCGCAGGCTCGCGCTGCCGGGCACCAGCATGATGATGCCGGGAACGCGGATGATCGCGCCGGGACGGTGCCACCAGCGTGCGTAGGCATTGCCTGCCGCGGTCATGACCAGCGCGGCGAGAAACACCCCTGCCGGGCTGCCCGCCGCCTGTCCCACGAAACGCGATATCAGATACCCGCAGGCCGCCGCGGCCATCACCTTGATGTAGTCGCGATAGCTCGCGCGGAACAGCACCGCGAACGAGAACGCGGCGAAGGCGAGCGCCAGCCACTCCATCCATTCCGGCTGCGGGCGCGAGGCACGCACGGTCGCCGTCAAGCCCAGCAGGTCCATGGCATACAGGGCGATCAGCGTGCCCATTCCCAGCTTCAGCACCGTGGTCAGCGCACCGGCGAAACGGGCGGTGCCCGAGACCAGATGCTGGCCGGTCAGCTCACTCACCGCATTGGTCAATGACAGCCCGGGCAGCAGCACGACGAGCGAGGCGATGATCACGGTGTTCTGGTTCAGCGGCGCGACCAGGCTGCCTACCAGCACCGCGACGGCGCCCGCGACCATCCCGGCCATCGCCTCGAAACCCGCGCGCATGCGCGGATGCGTTTCGGCCCATTGCGCGAGCAGGCCGATCAGCAGCCCGGTCACGCCCGCGACGCCGATGTCGAGCCAGGGCAGGCGCAACAGGCCGGCCACGGAGGCCGCCGCCAGACCGAACGCCAGCGTCTCGCCCCAGCGCATGCGGCGCGTGGGCGGACGATCGAGCGCGGTCATCTGCGCATGCGCGGCGGCGAGGTCGAGCCGGCCGTCGAGAACGTCCTCGGCGATGCGATCGGTCTCCGCAAGGCGGTGCAGGTCGTTGTCGCCCGGCGCCAGGCGCAGCACGCGCGTGGTGTCCCGCGCGCCGGTCGCGCGCGCCGGGTCGCTGAAGGTGAGGATCAGCCCCGTCGGGTTCGACCACGGCTCGCATGACAGCCCCAGCCGCGACGCCACCGCAGTGAGCGCGCCCTCGAGTCGATCGGCGGTGGTGCCATAGCGATGCAGCCGTTGCGCGAGCTCGATGATGAAATCGACGCGTGCCACGTAACTGGCTTCGCTCAGGGGCAGGTTCATGGGCGCAGGATCGCATGCCTGTACCGCGACGGCCGAGTCTGTATGCTCCGGCGCACGCGATGACGACCCCACCTCGCCCCTCCGTACCGCCGCAACTCCACGTCGACGAAGGCGAGGGCGGCGTGCGCCTGTCCGGCGAGTGGACGATCGACCATGCGGCCTCGATATCCGAAACACTGGCGGCCGCGCCCTGCGGCATGGCCACTGTCGATGCACGCACGGTGGCGCGCATCGACTCGCTCGGCGTGCTGCAACTGCTGCGCTGGTCGCGTCGGTGCGGCGTGGAGTTCGAAGCCTTCGACTTCGCCCCGGCGCACCGTGCGCTGGTGAGCGCGATCGAGGATGTCGCCGACGACCGCCCGAAGCGCCCCCGCGAATACGGCTTCGCCGCGGCGCTCGCGCGCCTTGGCTTTACCGTGCAGGACAACTGGAAGGAGTTCCTCGCGCTCGTCGCCTTCTTCGGCGAGGTGCTGACGAAGCTGTTGCGCACGGTCAAGGAACCGTCGCGCTTCCGGCCCATCGCGCTCGTCCACCACATGGAGCAGGTTGGCCTGGATGCGATGCCGCTCGTCGCGCTGCTGTCCTTCATGGTCGGGGCGGTGGTCGCGTTTCTGGGTGCGAACGTGCTTCGCGATTTCGGCGCCGAGATCTACGTCGTCGAACTGGTCAGCGTTTCGTTCCTGCGCGAATTCGGTGTTCTTCTGACGGCGATCATCCTGGCCGGCCGCACCGCGAGCGCGTTCACCGCGCAGATCGGCGCGATGAAAAGCCGGGAGGAGGTGGACGCGATCCGCACCCTGGGCATGGATCCGATCGACCTGCTGGTGATCCCCCGCCTGCTCGCGCTGCTGCTGATGCTGCCGCTGCTCACGTTCGTCGCGATGGTGGCGGGATTGCTCGGCGGCCTGACAGTGGGTGCCTACGGGCTCGACATCGCGCCGCAGCAGTATCTGGCGCGCATGCATTCGACGATCGAGATCAAGCATTTCTGGGTAGGCCTGTCGAAGGCGCCGATCTTCGCGGTGGTGATCGCGTTGGTGGGCTGCCTGGAAGGCCTGCAGGTGGAGGGCACGGCACAGTCGGTCGGTGAGCGCACCACCTCGAGCGTGGTACAGGCGATCTCGCTGGTGATCGTGCTCGATGCAATCGCCGCGCTGTGGTTCATGCAGGTCGGCCTGTGAGCGACGTCACCGCGCCGGGCGAGCCGATCCTCCGGGTACGGGGCCTGGTCAACCGCTTCGGCGAACAGGTGGTCCACGACGGGGTCGACCTGGACGTGGTGT